>CAZUUR010000001.1:0-3162 GCA_964622815.1 uncultured Oscillospiraceae bacterium
GAATAATATAATTATAGCTTATTGTCAAATGAAAAAAACGTGCGCTCTTTCTTTAATATATTATTAAGCACTTGAATGCGACTACCCGTGTGCTATAATGTGAAAGCTAAGTTTAGCGCATGGGTTCTATTCTCCTGCGCTTTAGGGAAAAGAGCGAAAATGATGAAAAAACACGGTTTTAACGAGAGCAAGCCGCGTGAGGCGGTTACGGCAGTGGCATTTGCGGCGCTGATTGGCGTGCTTGCAGGGCTTGCGGCCACAGCGTACAGATATGTGCTTTGGCTTATGGAAGGCTTCCGCGGTGATATTCTTTCAATTATTAAAACGCCGCTTAGCGTGGCGGCGCTGTTTTTAGGGCTTGCGTTAATAGGCTTTATTGTGGGTAAGCTCACCGAGCGCGAGCCGCTAATAAAGGGCAGCGGCATACCGCAGGTGGAAGCGCAGCTAAAGGGCTACATAGAGCCAAAATGGTACAAGGTGCTCATAGCAAAATTTATAGGTGGGGCTTTGAGCATGTTCGCAGGGCTTTCGGTGGGGCGTGAAGGGCCGAGCATACAGCTTGGCGCAATGGCCGGCGACGGCGCGGCAAGAACGCTCAAGCGCACGGACGATGAGCGCAGGGAGCTTATAATTGCGGGCGCCTGCGCAGGGCTTGCCGCGGCTTTCAATGCGCCGCTCGCGGGCATTATGTTCGCGCTTGAGGAATTAAAAAAGAAGATGAGTGTAAATGGCGTGCTTGCGGCAATGGCGGCATCGCTTGCGGGCGACGTGACGAGCAATATTTTTCTTGGCACAGAGCCTGCGCTCAACCTTGAAAACGCCGTGCCGCTAAGCGCGGTTCGCCTTGAGTATCTCTGGCTTTATATAGCGATGGGCTTGGCGCTTGGCCTTTTCGGCGTATTGTATAACACAACGCTTGCCGCGACGCAAAAGCTATATTCAAAAATCAAGCTTCCGCTTTATGCGAAGATAATGATACCGTTTCTGCTCGCGGGCGTGGCGGCGCTTTTTATGCCCGACATACTCGGCGGCGGGCATGGCATAATCGTGTCGCTCGCGTCCGGCGCGAGACAAGCCCTGGGCGCGATACTAATTCTGCTTGCGGCCAAGTTTGCGTTTTCCATGCTCTCGTTTTCATCTGGCGCACCCGGCGGCATATTCTTTCCGCTGCTAGTTTTAGGCTCGCTTGCGGGTGCGGTCGTGTTTAAACTTGTGCAGCCCGCGACAGGGCTTGCGGATTCATATATGCTTAATTTTGTGCTTCTTGGCATGTCGGGCATGTTTGCGAGCATAGTCCGCGCGCCGCTAACGGGAATAGTGCTCGTGATAGAAATGTCCGGCTCGCTCGACCAGGCGCTCGGAGTAACTGTGGTGGCCGCCATAAGCGCCATGGTTGCGCAAGCGTTAAAATGTAAGCCGGTGTATGAAAAGCTGCTTGAGCCTTATGAGCCTAAGGCCGAAAAAAGTTGCGCGGAATAAAAAATTATGCTTTACAAATCATCATATATGCCGTATAATAACTTCTGCGCTGCTAAGAACGGCGCGAGATATATGGGGCATTAGCTCAGTTGGTAGAGTGCCACGCTGGCAGCGTGGATGTCAGGAGTTCGAGTCTCCTATGCTCCACCAAAAACCGGACGAGTCCAAAGGACTTGCCCGGTTTTTTAATGCTCAAAGCATAGGATACTCGAAGGGAGCGGCTGCGCCGCAGCGCAGCAAAAAGCACACGCGAGCCGAACACATGCGGTTTTAGTTCGCGATTGGCAACGCGCCTTTCCCTAGACCCTCCCAAGCAAAATCTTGTAAAAACCATTTTGCCAAGGTGCCCCCCCGAAAACGTTGACTTTACACGAACTCAGGTGGTATACTAGCTTATAATTTCCGTGGTGAAGATGTGTAAGTAGCGGTGCATGAGCAATAAAGAGAGAAACGCCTTTGGCTGCGAGCGTTTTTTGTTATTGCAAGCGTGAATTTCAGCATTGGAGCGGCCTGCGTGAGCAGGGCGGCGTCGCACGCATGAGCGCGGCATAAAGCGCAAAGATTTCATCTTTGAATTAGGGTGGTACCGCGGGTAAAGCTCGTCCCTTTTGTGGGCGGGTTATTTTTTATTTCGAGGAGGTTTAAATGAAGGAGAAGCTAGAGGGGCTGCTCAAGGAGAGCATGCAAAAGATATTGGACGTAAAGAGCCAGATAGAGCTTCAGGAAGTGAAAAACGTGTTTTTAGGCAAGCACGGAGCGCTCACCGAGCTTTTAAAGGAGATACCCAAGCTTGAGGTATCGCTTCGTCCGGAGATGGGACGCATGGTAAACGAGGTAAAGGGCAAAATAACCGCGCTCGTTGAGTCGAGGCGCGAGGAGCTGGAGCTTAAAGCCTCCGAGGTGTCACCCGATTTTGACTGCACCGTTCCCGGCAATATTTCGCTCACAGGCGGTCTGCACCCGATAACGCAGATGCGCTACGACCTTGATGATGCGTTCCGCTCAATGGGCTTTGAAATATTTCAGGAGTCCGACATTACATCGGAGCTTTTCGCCTTTGATAAGCTCAATTTTCCGCCTAATCACCCCGCGCGCGAGAGCATGGACACCTATTGGCTGGAGGGTCACGATTCGGGCGATGCCGCCACAAAGCTTTGTCTAAGGCCGCACCTTACCGGCGGCAGCGTGCGTTATATGAAAACTCATGAGCCGCCGTACCGTTTTGTGTATCCGGGCAGGGTGTATCGCAACGAGAGCACCGACGCCCGCCACGAGCGCGCTTTCTTCCAATACGAAGTGCTCATGGTGGACAAGAACTTCACCTTTACAGCAGGTAAGGTGATGATAAAAAGCATACTCAACAAGGTGTTTGGCGTGGACGTGCCCGTTAGAATGCGAGCGGGCTTCTTCCCGTTCGTAGAACCGGGGTTTGAAATAGATATGGGCTGCCTTGTGTGCGGCGGCAAGGGGTGCAGCGTGTGCAAGCACGTTGGCTGGATTGAAATAATGCCCGGCGGCACTCCGCACCCAAACGTATTGCGCGCGGCGGGGCTCGACCCTGATGAATACACCGGCTTCTATGTGAATATCGGCCTTGACAGGCTCGTTATGATGCGCTACGGCGTTGACGACGTTAGATATTTCCACAGCGGCGATCTAAGATTTCTTGAGCAGTTCAAATAA
>CAZUUR010000001.1:3262-17804 GCA_964622815.1 uncultured Oscillospiraceae bacterium
CGACGTTAGATATTTCCACAGCGGCGATCTAAGATTTCTTGAGCAGTTCAAATAAGAGAGGGGAAGCAGAACATGAAATTATCTTTAAATTGGATCAAGGACTATGTTGCAATCCCCGAGGATATGGACTTAAATAGGCTTTGCTTTGACCTTACCATGTCAACGGTGGAGGTGGAGGGCACGGAGCAGCTTGCCGACAGGTTCGACAAAATGGTCGTAGGCCTTATAAATGAGATTTTGCCAATAGAAGGAGCGGATATGCTCCGCTTATGCAAGGTTGACATAGGCGACGGTGAGATAAAGGATATTGTGTGCGGCGGCAGCAATATTGCCGAGGGCATGAGCGTTGTTATAGCCTGCCCCGGCGCTATGGTGCGCTGGCACGGCGAGGGCGATCTTGTGCCCATAAAAAACACCAAGCTTCGCGGCGTTGCGAGCTTTGGCATGATATGCGCGTCCGTAGAGGTGGGGCTTAGCGATCTTTTCCCACAGAAGGACGATCATGAAATAATGGATATAACGGGCTTTGGCGCGGCTCCCGGCACGCCTATAGCCAACGCGCTAGAATTGAACGATATAATAGTTGAGATAGACAATAAGTCCATGACCAACCGTCCGGATCTTTGGGGGCATTACGGTATAGCGCGCGAGATAGCCGCGCTTTACGACTTGCCGCTAAAGCGCTTCGGCCTTTTCAAGGCTGAGACTTCCGGGCTTGAAATAGAGATTCAGGACGCCGAACGCTGCCCGCGCTATATAGGCGTGAAGCTCGAATGGCTTTTTGTGAAGCAAGCGCCATACAAAATGCGCAGCCGTATATGGCGCGTTGGCATGCGCCCGATAAACGCGCTGGTGGATTGCTCCAACTATGTTATGCTGGCGACGGGTCAACCCACGCATGTATTCGATTCGGATATAATAAAGGGGCATATAGTCGTTCGCCGTGCAAACGAAAATGAAAAGCTTGAGCTTTTAAACGGCAAGAACCTCACGCTTCAAAGCGACGATCTTGTTATCGCGGACGCTCAAGGTCCAGTGGCGCTAGCGGGCGTTATGGGCGGCGTAAAGGATTCGGTGCTTCCTACCACCAATAAGGTCATACTTGAGATAGCCAACTTTGAATCCACCGGCATAAGAAGGACGGCGCTTCGCTATGATAATAGAACCGAAGCCTCCTCAAGATATGAAAAGGCCATAGACCCCGAAAGGTGCGCTATTGCGCTTGACCTATTCATAAACGAGCTAAAGGCGCTTTATCCCGATATGAAGCTTACCGGCTTTTGCGATTGCTATCCGAAAAAGCTCGTTAAAAAAGAGATAACCGTTGAGGTCGATTGGCTGATGAAACGCCTCGGCAAGCGCATATCCAATGAGGAGATAGCAAAGAAGCTTGGTCTTTTGGGCTTTGAAACCGAGTTTGAGGGCGAGAGCATGCGCATAACCGTTCCCACATGGCGCTCCACGGGCGATGTGTCCATGAAGGCGGACATAATGGAGGAAGTAGCGCGCATGTACGGCTATGAAAATTTTGAGCCGACGCCCATAACGACGAGCTTCAAATCAATAATCAATCAGCTCGATATAGACCTTGTGAGAAAGCTCAAGGAGTATCTCGCGCTGCGCTGCGGAATGCAGGAGATATTCACATATCCGTGGATGAGCGACGATTGTGTCGCGGCGGTGCTGGGCTCGGCCGAAGGCGTGCTCGCATTGGCCACGCCGCCCACGCCAACGGAGAAATACCTTCGCTCGTCGCTGCTGCCAAATCTGTGCAAGGCTGTGGCGAAAAATGAGCGCTATTTCAGCGACTTTTCAATATTCGAGGAGGCGCAGGTGTTTTTCGATCGCGATTATGCCTCGGACTATGATGAAAATGAGCGTCTGCCGCTTCAAAGAAGGCATATCGCGGGCGCTTTCGCCTCCGACGCGAACGATTTGACAGCCCTTTTCAGACGCGCTAAGGGCGTTGTGGAAAATATGCCACGCTATACGCACATGGAAGGCTTCACCTTTGCTCAGAACGAGAAACCTTATTGGGCGGATAATATAGTTTGGCTCAATATAATGTCCGGCGATAAAAAGGTGGGCGATATGGGTCTGCTCAATAAAAAAGCCGCGCTCGGCTGCGGAGTAAAACGGCTTTCGGCCATACTCTTTGAAATAGATACGGATAGCCTCAAGCCATTTACCTCAAGGACGAATAAATTCACGCATATACCGGAATTTCCCACGAACGACTATGATTTCTCCATGCTCTTCGATGCGGATATGAAGTGGGAGAAGATTTATCAAACCGCCATGCAGAAGAAAAAGCCGGGCGGACTTATTAAATCCATATCGTTTATAGATGAATACAAGGGCGCGAAGATACCCAACGGCAAAAAATCCGTCACCATTCGTCTTGTGATAGGCTCGGACGAAAAGACGCTCACCTTTGACGAGGTTGCAAAATGCGCCGAAACCGTGATAAAGCACCTATCAAGAACCCTTGGCTCGCAGATGCGAGTGGAATAAAATACGGCGCGGCAGTTTGGCATATTTGAAATATGACCCTGCAAGGGCTGTGGCAAAATGATACGGTCAGAGAACCGAAGGTTCGTTATGTTAATCGTTCCGTTTTGCTACAGCCCCGTTTTATGCCTGCCGCTCTAAATAACAAATCCTGTATCGCAACTCGTGTTAAGCTGATGTTAAGAATTATTTGCCGTGCATATAACCCGTATACATAGACGTATAAACGAATTGACACCAATAATAATGAAATGTTATACTGCCCTTGCAAAATGTGATAAATGGTGAAATTTGCCGTAAAAATGCCTAAAACGCGCACGCTACAAGCGTGTGGCGAGGCGTTAAAATAGGAGGAACGGCTATTGGGCATATTGGAATTTATATCTATGGTGCAAGGCAATCCGGCGCTTATCATTACGGTGGTGCTCACGCTCGCCGTTATATTGGTAAACGGCTGGACAGATGCGCCAAACGCGATAGCCACATGCGTATGCACCCGCGCCATAGGTGCGCGGCCCGCTATAGCGATGGCGGCTGTATTTAATTTTCTTGGCGTGTATGTGATGTCGAGCGTAAACGCTTCCGTAGCGATGACGATCTATAATATGGTGGATTTCGGCAGCGACGCACGCCTTGCGCTGCTTGCGCTGTGCGCGGCGATGCTGGCCATAGTGCTATGGGCGACGCTTGCGTGGTATTTCGGCATACCAACGAGCGAGAGCCACGCGTTAATCGCAGGGCTTACCGGCGCGGCCGTGGCGCTTCAAAATGGCTTTGGCGGAGTGAATTTCTCCGAGTTGGGCAAGGTGCTCTGGGGGCTTGGGCTTTCAACCGTGCTTGGGTTTGGGCTGGGTTTTGTGTGCACAAAGCTCACGGAGCTTCTTTTTCGCAATTCGGATAGGCGCAAAGCAAACAAATTATTCGGTGTTGCTCAGATTGGCGGCGGCGCGGCAATGGCATTTATGCACGGCGCGCAGGACGGGCAGAAATTTATGGCCATATTCATGCTTGGCATAGCCCTTTCGGGCGGGCAGGCGAATGAAAGCGTATTTGTTATCCCAACATGGCTCATGGTGGTGTGCTCTCTTGTTATGGCGCTAGGCACTTCTATAGGCGGGTATCGCATAATAAAATCAGTGGGCATGGATATGGTGAAGCTGCACCCCTATCAGGGCTTTTCGGCGGACGTGGCGGCTACGCTGTGCCTGCTCTTTTCCTCACTTACGGGCGTGCCGGTTAGCACTACGCACACAAAAACCACCGCAATAATGGGTGTGGGCGCGGCGCGCAACATTAAAAGGGTGAAGTGGAGCACCGTAAAGGAGCTTGTGCTAACATGGGTGCTCACATTCCCCGGCTGCGGTGTTATAGGCTATCTCACCGCTAAGCTCGCACTCACTCTATTAGCTTAGCAGAGCAGAAACCTTTAAACTGGCGCTTTATCGCTTAGAACGGCAAAAAAACCAACCAAAATTTTGATGAAAGGATACTTACGAAAGCTTGAAAAAGACAGATTATTTTGATCTTATGCAAAAACAGACCCGCACCAGCCTTGACGCCGCTGAGCTGCTTGTGACTATACTTGACGATTATGATCCTCAGAAGGCGGGCGAGCAGCGCGAAAAAATGCATTTAATAGAGCATGCGGGCGATGAGATACGCCACGAAGCAATGAAAAAGCTTTCGCGCGATTTTATAACGCCCATAGAGCAGGACGATCTTATAAGCCTCGTTCAGATACTCGATGATGTGACTGACGCCATTGACGAGGTGGTAATCGAGCTATACATGTATAATATAAGGAGTCTGCCAAAGGAAACAAAGCATCTTGCCGATATGATGCTAAGCTGCGTAAAGGCGCTCAGCGCCGCCGCCGCAGAGTTTAAAAATTTTAAAAAGTCGCAGAGCCTAATGAAGCTGATAATTGATGTGAACACAATGGAAAGTCAGGCGGACGATGTGTATATCGAGGCGGTGCGCGCGCTGTTTGTGAACGGAGAAAGCTCGGCTTTCGGCGTTAAAGCCATCTATGACAGCCTCGAATCCTGCTGTGATTTGTGCGAGCACGCGGCCGACGTTATGGAAAGCGTAATAATGAATAATACCTAAAGCCCGACAGGCGCAAACCGCGCGGAGAGCTAAGCCTTCCCATTGATGGAAAAATGCCCGCCGGCGGGGAAATACGTCCCATGGACAGAGGGCGTTTTGCACTGGGATTACCCGTTGCAATCATACGAAGCAAATGAAAGACGCCTTCCGAGCACGGGGGCGTCTTTGCATAGCTATAATATCTTTGTTGCCTACGCGAGCGAGCAGCGTATCGTATTGATGCTGCCATCATATTCATGCGTGGCGGATTTTGTCATGCGACGAACCAGCAGGGCGGAAATATCATCGTCATTTTCAAATGCGTTGTATTCGCCGCCGTTATAGCTTATTTGCAGCCATATAGCGCAGTCCGCATTTGAATATTCCACCATGAAGCGCATATACGCCTCGGTATCGCTAAGCCGTGGCATAATCGAATTTATGCACAGCTCCTCAAACATCAGCTCTATTGAGCGCACCCTGCCGGGCGCTATCATCTGCTTTGAGCCAAAGGTTTCAATATCCCTGTTCACACCCAAAAAGTCGAAATCCTTGGAGCTGGTTTCAAATGTGAAGGTCTTGAGCCTTTGCACGAACGCGCGCGTGCGGTCACGCTTGGGTGCGTCAAATACCTGGGCGGGCGAGCCCTGCTCGTATATAATGCCCTCGTCCATATAGAAAACGCGGCTGCTCACATCATGCGCGAATTGCATTTCATGCGTTACGGTGAGCATGGTAAGCCCCTCGCCCGCGAGCTGGCGCATAACTGCGAGCACCTCGCCAACCATAGTTGGATCGAGCGCGCTCGTGGGCTCATCAAAGAGCACTATCTCAGGCTTCATTGCGAGTGTGCGCGCGATGGCAGCGCGCTGCTTCTGCCCGCCCGAAAGCTCATCTGGATATGCAAACGCCTTTTCGCCAAGCCCCACCATGCGCAAAAGCTGCATGCCATTGTCGTAAGCCTCCTGCTTTGGCATATTGAGAAGGTCAGTTGGGCCGAGCATAATGTTTTCGATTATCATCAAATGCGAAAATAGGTTGAACGATTGAAAAACCATGCCCATCTTTTTTCGTATTTGATTTACGTCTGTGCGCTTATCAAGCACGTTTACGCCGTCCACCCATATTTCACCGCTGGTTGCGGTCTCAAGCCGGTTTATACAGCGCAAAAATGTGCTTTTGCCTGTGCCGGAAGGACCGATTATGGATATAACCTCGCCTTTTTCAATATCACAGCTAACGTCCTTTAGCGGGGTAACATCGGCAAATTCTTTTCTTAAATGCTTTATGCTTATAAGGCTCATTGCAGTTTAACTCCTTTCAGCGTGCGTGGGCGGTGTTTTGGGTCTAAACGTATTTCAACCAATCTTAAAAGTGAGGACAGGCCGAATGAAATTATGAAGTAGATTACTGCCGTGGCTATCAGCGGGAAGAACGCCTCATACGTCCTGCTCCTTATAATATCGCTCACCTTGGTAACGTCCTGCACGGCGACATAGCCAACTATGGACGTCATTTTAACGAGCGAGATGTATTCGCCCTTGAGCACCGGCAGAAAATGCCGCGCCGCCTGCGGAAAAATAATTTTTGTAAAAGCATCGCCAGACGAGAACCCTATCGCCACGGCGGCTTCGCGCTGACCGGGGTCAACCGCGCTAATGCCCGAGAGCATTATCTCGGATACATAGGCACCGAAATTGAGGCCGAACGCGATTATGGACACCGCTATGCCGTCAAGATTGGTTTTGTTGAATATGATATAATAGAAAATCAAGAGCAGCACAACTATCGGCGTGTCCTGAAGTATGCGCGTTACGGCGGAGGCCGCCGCGCACAGCGCGCGTTTGCCGCTGCGGCGAATAAGGCAAATGCCAAAGCCCACAAGTAAGCCAACTATTAAAGAGCATGCAGATAATATTAGCGTTATGCCAATGCCGCTTGCCACCATTTGCCAGCGATCCTCCACGATAAAGGTGCGGCTAAAGCTATCGGCAAGCTCCTCAAAGAAGCCCTTGGTTTGGGCTGAGGCCGCATCGCAGCGCACGAGCACAACATTAACATCGTAATAACCGGCGGTGAAATCAATTTGCTGCTTGCGCTCAGACGTGGGAAACAGGCTTGCAAGCACAACGTCCGCTTTGCCGCTAATGACGGCTGGTATCACAGATGCAAACGCAACGTCCGAAAACCCCGGGCATAGCCCCATATCGTAGGCAAGGCGCTTTGCAAGCTCAATGTCAAAGCCCACCGGCTTGCCGTTTTTAATATAGCTAAATGGCACTGCCTCCATAGATGCTGAAAACCGCACCGTGCCGTTTGTCGCCGGAAGCGAGTCCACAAGCTCAACAATCTTTTTGCTCTCGTCCGCACCAAACCATATCTCATCGAGAAGCTCAAGCAGCTTGCCGTCCTCGGCAATTTTCATAAATTCGTCAAATTCCTTTTTAGCTTATCACCGCTGTCGTTTTTGGGAAAGGCAAAGCCGTATTGATCCGGCATAAGGTACTCGGGAATCATTGTCACAGTGCCCATGGTAAGCTCGGTTTGGCGCGCGACAGGCTCGTCCGTGATAAATGCATCAATCTTGTTCTGCGAAAGAGCCATAAGCAGATTGGCTGTGCTGTCGTAATATTGAAGCTCCACGTCCGGCCACTGCTTTTGAGCCGCCACATCGCATATACTGCCGGTGGTGATGCCTATGCGCTTGCCCGCTAGCGACTCAAGCGCCGTATAGCTTTCTTGAGACGCCGTATTGTTGTTAGCGGCGCAGCCTACAAGGAGTGCAAAACATGCGGCGAGCATGAACGCCGCGCATCGTTTAAATAGCTTCATATTGCTTACCTCACAGGCGTAGCCGCCACAAAGCATTTATCTCTTAAATGTGCGTCGTCGCCGAAGAAATCAAAGAAAGTGAAGTTGTATATAAAGCGCTCCGCGCCATATACGCCGTAGCCGTCCTGATTATGGTCGGTGGTGTCAAAGGGATCTGCAACGATTATGACGTCGTCACTCTCGGATTGCGTACCCATGTCGTCATAGCCGATTATAACCTGCCAGTGGCCGCCCCAATCGTTCCAGCCAACGATTATGGGCGTACCGCTTAAAATGTGCTCCTTTATGAAGCTCAGGTTCACACTGTCAAGAGCGTGTTGATAATCATAAGTGGTTTCAAGCTTGAAGCCGCCAACGGCATTGAACATTTCTATTATTTGGTCGAGACATGTGCCATTGTGTATAGCTTGATGGTCGCTTCTAAGCGCCGCGAGCTTTTCCTCATTCCAATCTCCGCGCGCCCCGTAATAGTTGAGCACCATCTCGGTGCAGCTAACGCCGCAGCTCCACCACGTCGTTTGCTGTATGGTTTTGAACTGAGGCAGAATTATCAGGGTTTCGGTGGCCTTTTGATTGTAAAAATCAGCGTCGTAAAAATATGGGGAAAGATTGTGATCACCCTCACGCTCATTAGCGTTGGCACCCTCGTCGTTTAGGTTCACACGATAGCCGAGCTTCATTTCATCGGTGAAATTACCCTTATATATGTAGCTTACACCTATGAATATCCCAAGTGATAGCGATAAAACTATTGCGCATAACAATATTATCCAACCTCGTTTCATGTTGGCCACCCCATTTCCCTTTGTTGTAATTATAATACTATTTTGCCAAATAAAGTGCAACAAAAGCGCAGTGAAATATGTTATCATATAGCTAAAATGCAATGTAAACGGGGTAATAAAATGAGAGTGTGTGTTATAAACGGCTCGCCTTAGGGCAATTACAGTATTACGCTGCAAACGGCGCTGTATTTAAGAAAAAAATTTTCCCAATGTGAATTTGAGGTTTTAAATGTGGGCCAGCGGATAAGGGCTTACGAAAACGATATGTCCGAGGCGATAGCGGCTATAGGCCGTGCGGAGCTTTTGCTTTTCTGTTATCCTGTATACACCTTTATAGCGCCATATCAGCTCCATAGGTTTATTGAGCTTATTAAGGCGAGTGAAATTGAGATATCCGGCAAGTTTGCCGCTCAAATCACCACCTCCAAGCATTTTTACGATGTTACCGCCCACGGCTATATAAAAGAAAACTGCCTCGATATGGGATTAAAATATATAGGCGGCCTTTCGGCCGACATGGACGACCTTTTAAATGAAGCGGGTCGCGCGGACGCGGTAAGGTTTTTTGATTATGCGCTCTATTGCGCGAAAAACATGCTTGTTGAGTCGCCGCGGTACGCGGCGGGAGCAACATCGCATTATGAGCGTTCCCTTGAGACAACGCCCAAAAAGGATGGCTTCGACACGCTGATACTTACCAACATGCAGCCGGGCGACGCATCGCTCGCCGCCATGATTGATGATTTCAATGCCGCGTATCCATATAAAACTCGCATGGTGAATATAGCCGAGTATCCGTTTCAGGGCGGCTGCCTTGGCTGCCTAAACTGCGCCAGCGACGGTAAATGCGTTTATAAGGACGGCTTTGATTCGTTCCTGCGCGAAAAAATTCAAACGGCAAGCGCCGTGGTGTATGCGTTTACGATAAGCGATCACTCCATGGGCGCTTCATTTAAGCGCTATGACGACAGGCAGTTTTGCAATGGCCACCGCACGGTGACAGCGGGCATGCCTGTTGGCTATATAATAAACGGCGATTATAAAAACGAGCCTAATCTTGATTTGATAATAAAGGGTCGCTGCGAGGTTGGCGGCAATTTTCTTGCCGGCACGGCCGCGAACGCGGGCGAAATTGCGCTTGTTTCGCAAAGGCTCGCCTATGCGCTTGAGAATAAGCTTGTGCTGCCGAAGAATTTCCTTGGCGTTGGCGGCACAAAAATATTCCGCGACCTTATATATGTGATGCAGGGCTTTATGAAGGCCGACCATCGCTTTTATAAGGCACACGGAATATACGATTTTCCACAGAAGCAGTTTATGACCATGCTCAAAATGAAGCTTGTCGGCGGCTTGCTCTCAAACAAAAAGTTAAAAGCCAAAATGGGCAACAAGATGAACGAGGGCATGATAGCGCCATACCGTAAGGCGATAGAGGAGGGCTAAGCCTGCTTGCCCCTATACTCAAGGCAGAGCATTGTTATATCGTCAAACTGCGGAGCTTCGCCGACAAAAGCGTCAACATCGCTTTTAACAAGCGCGCAGAGCGCCTGCGCGTCCGCGCTAATGTTGGCGTTGAGCACGTTTATAAGCCTATCCTCGCCATATAGCTCATCGTTTAAATCGGTCGCCTCGGTAACGCCGTCGGTATAAAGGAAAATTTTGTCGCCGGGCGTGAGCGCAAGCTCGTTTACACGATATTTAATGCCCTCCATGCCTGCTAGCACGAAACCAGCGCGGCTCTTTAGATATTCGTAAGCGCCATCGCCGCGCTTTACAAGCGGCGGGTTGTGACCGGCGTTCGCAAATGACACAAGCCCTGTTTCAAGGTCTATAATGCCCATCCACGCCGTAACGAACATGCCTGCTTCGTTGTTATCGCAAAGCTTAGCGTTGGCGGCGGTGAACACATCGCTAACGTCAGTGCCGCTTTCTGCCTGACTCTTTATGAGCGTCTTTGCAGTCATCATAAACATGGCGGCGGGTATGCCCTTGCCTGAAACGTCCGCGATGAGGAAGGCAAGCCTGTTTTCTCCCAGCAGATAGAAATCATAGAAATCGCCGCCAACCTCCTTGGCGGTTATCATGTCGGCAAAAATATCGAAATCATCGCGGCTTGGGTGCGCGGGGAAAAGTGCGGGCAGCGAGGAATGCTGAATTGTTTTTGCGAACTCCAGCTCCTTGTCTATCCTCGCGGCAGCCTCCGCGATATAGCGCTTTAGGGTGTGTACGGTGGAATTTATATCGTCAGAGAGCGAGGCAAATTCCTCGTTTGAGCGCACGTTCACCGTAACGTTTAAATTGCCTCCGGTTATCTCGCCAAGCGAACGGTTTATCTTTTGTATGTTTTCTACAATAAGCTTTTTTATAAGGAAATATATCAGCGTAAACATTACCGCAAAAACGATTATCTGCATAAATACCGATACATAAACCGATACGTTGCGCATGAACACCGCTTCGGTTTCCGGCATAACGGCTATTATGTAATAGCCCTCCGAGATCATATACATGCAGTAGCAGCTTTGCCCGTAAACGAGCGAAGTAAAGCGCGTATTCTCGGGCATATCCGCTCTATTTATCCATATTCCGGTAACGTATAGGTTCTGCCCCTCGTAATTATTGCGGTCGCTCACTATCGTCCAGGTTTCATCAGCGATTATTATGCAGCCGCCCTCACCGACGTGCCTGTTGCGGGTTGCGCCAACGACTTCGGTGGCAATATCCTCGTGAAACTGCTCCGCGTTATAGCCCACCTGCACAAAGCCGCCGCGCTTTAGAGTCACGCCGGCGTATTTTCGGGATACGGATTCATCGTAGGATATGGGCTGATAGCTCTGCACATATTCATCGGTATCCGCAAGCAGGCACATAAACTGTGAGGATTGCTCGCCGCTTGCCATGTCATACCCCATAAAATCGGGATTTGTGCTGGCGGTGATAAGACCGCTTTCGTCTATTATGTTTATCTCGGCTATGCCGTAAGCCTTGGCAAGGCGGGTGACGAGCTTGGAATCGTCCTCGTCCACAATGTTTATGGCATTTGCCACAGTGCGCGTGAGCTTGAGAAGATTTCTATCCGAAGCGTCGTTTATATCGGAGTTGACATCGTCTATATTGAGCTTTAAAAGGTTGTCCGCATCGCTTTTTGAAAGCTGGGTCTGCAATACATAAGTAAACACGCTCGTTGCTATAAACGCTACCATAACGCACACGAGAAGCCCGCGCGAGAAGGACTGAGATATTTTTTTCACTTCATTTCGCAGGGTTATTTTTTCTCTGCCAAGAAGCCCCACCGTGAGCACCGCCAGCATAACCGAGATGGCGTTTGCCAATATCATAGGTCCTGCGCATAGCTCAACTATCGTGAACGCGCGGTGCACATCGGACATGTTTGTGAAAAATAGCATGAGCATGTGCATCACTTCCGCCACTATGCCTGCCGCCAGTCCATATATCCAGGAAGGCTTTTTATCGTCGAACATCCATTTGCGAAGCGCCGCGCCTATAAAGCCCGCCATGGCAGTTGATACCGAGCACGCGAGCTGCGTGTATACGCCCGCGCCCCAATATGTGGCGAACCACCTTTCGACTCCGCCTATAAGGCCCGCTATAATGCCCGCCGGAGCGCCGAAAATAAGCCCCGCGCAAAGCGGCGCCGCGTCGCGCACATTCATTGTTGCGCCGCTCGTTTCTATGCCGAACTCAGTGCCGAAAACGGCGATAGCACCGAATATGATGCCTATTATCGCCTGCTTTGCTCTGAAGCTAAGCTTTGAAAAATTGGTCTTTTTATTGAGTAAGTATATAACTGCCGACGCGATAACGGGCAGCGCCGCCGCCGCGGCCAGCTTGAGTATAGCAGTTGCGCTCATTTGCGGCCTCCGATCCATAATTTGCCGGTGCTAATAATTGAATATTAGACAAATTTCACAAGTCTGTCAAGAAAAACACTATAATGCGCTTTATTTTTATTCACTGCGATTATATAATTATGCAACAGTACCAAATAATTTAGGGGGATATTTATGAAAAAAGTATTTAAGCTTATGAGTCTCGCGTTAGCGGCGATTATGCTGCTCACGGTATTTGGCTGCTCCGCGCCGGAAAAAGCTGGCGAACCCGCAGCGGCCGAGCCTGCCGCGAGCGCGCCTGTTCAGCCGCCTATAGCGCCGGACGATGCGGACGCTATAGCCAAGTGGAGCGTATTCATTTATTTGTGCGGCACAGATCTTGAAAGCGGCTCAGGCGCAGCGACCAGCAATCTAGTTGAGGCGCTGCAGGCCAGCAGCGTTGAGGGTGTGAACGTAATAGCGCAAACTGGCGGCACGAGCCAGTGGCAGAATGAATTTGTGGATTCGGGCGCTATCCAGCGCTGGAGTCTTGCTAACGGCGATATGACGCTTGTGGACGAGCGTGAGCTTGCGAGCATGGGTGATGCGCAAACATTGGCGGATTATTTAACATGGGGCGTTGAAAGTTATCCGGCTGAAAAGACCATGGTGCTCTTTTGGGATCATGGCGGCGGCTCGGCATCGGGAGTCGCTTTTGATGAGCTGTTTGATAGCGATCGCTTAAATTTGGCCGAAATTGAGCAGGGTCTGGCGGCGCCCAATATTCATTATGAGCTTATCGGCTTTGATACCTGCCTTATGGCCACGCTTGAAATGGCTCAGCTTATTGCGCCTATGGCCAATTACATGGTGGCGAGCGAGGAGATAGAGCCGGGCGGCGGCTGGGATTATTTAGGCTGGCTTTCATATCTATATGAAAATCCGGATGCGAACGGCGCCGAGCTTGGCGCGACCGTGTGCGACTCCTATTACGCCAAGTGCGACAGCGCCGGCGACGCGCCCATGGCGACGCTTTCCGTGATAGATCTTTCAAAGATCCCAGCGCTTATGGAGTGCTTTGACGCAATGGTAGGCGAGATGACGGGAGTTGCGGAGGATATAAACACCTATCGCGAATTTGTTCAGGGTGTTACCCGCGCGGAAAATTATGGCGGCAACAATGATAATGAGGGCTATACCAATATGGTTGACCTCGGCGACTTTGCCATGAACACCGAAAACGTGCTTCCTTCAACGGCGGACAGCGTGCTTACTGCGCTCTTTGACGCCGTGGTGTATTCAGTAAAAGGCGAAAACCGCTCCGAAGCCAACGGCATATCGGTGTTTTTCCCGCTCGGCTTTGACGAGGATATGCTAAACCAGTACTCCAAGACGGCCGCGCCGCTGCCGGGTTATGTGCGCTTTATTGAAGCGATTACCGCTTGGACAGCGCCGGACGGCACTCAAGCGCCGGTGATAGAAAACGCAGTATCCGGCAGCGATTACTCAGTTGAGTATGAAACATATATAGATGATGAAGGCATGTTCTGCCTCAATATCACAAATGGTCTTGATTCTGTGGCGGACGTGGTGTTCGACCTGTATTTCATGGATTATGAATATAATGAGTATATGCTAATGGGTCGGGATAACGATATAGCAAGCGACTGGGAAACGGGCGAGTTCAAGGATAATTTCCGCGGCGTATGGCCCATGATAAACGGCTGCTACTGCTCGCTCACGCTGCTTGCGCAGACTGATGAGTATTGCCTCTACTCCATACCTATAATGCTAAACGGAGTTGAAACCTCGCTGCGTGCCGCTTATGTATATGGTGACGGCGAAGAAAGCGGACAGTATGTGGTGTATGGCGCGTGGAACGGCATAGATGAGGATACCGGCATGAGCTCAAGGGATATAGTAAAGCTCAAGGACGGCGACGAGATCACTATGATGTTCGATTGCACTAACTGGGATACCGGCGAAATAGTATCCTACCAGGTGGGCAGCTTCATAGTAAACGGCGATGTAATAATGGAGGAAAGCCCGCTTACCGATGGCGATTACGCCTATAGCTACACCATAAGCGACGTTTTCGGCAAGGAATATACTACCTCAACAGTAATCATGGAGTGCCTCAACGGCGAAATAACAGTTTACGAAACGGAAGAGTAAGCTTTTGATGCGAAGCTGCCGCGAAGCAGCGTTTAAAAAGAGCGAGGCTGTAGCAAAACAAAAAAGCTACAGCCTCTTTTATAGTGTCATTTTTATGTTCGCTCTGTGTTTTCAACCTCTTTTATGATAATGACCTCAACCTCGCTCACAGGAATGTTAAGCGCCACGGCAAGCTCGCCGTATAAAAGCTCCTTGGCGCGCTTAATATATTTATCGTCCGTTTGGCCGAGACCTTTTTTCTGAGCCATAGCGTCTACATTTTTATAATAGATGAGCCTTATAAGCTGCAAAAGATTTATGCAGTCGTATGTCTGCAAAGCT
>CAZUUR010000001.1:17814-33183 GCA_964622815.1 uncultured Oscillospiraceae bacterium
CGGCCTGCTTTGCATCGTCGTATTTTTCAAATTCGGTTGCCATATCGGGTATGCCGTGGATAAGGCTCAATGCGTCCTCGCGCGATATGACGGGGCGCATGCGGATATTCACGTCCGTAGGCGCGTATATAGTGCCGCTGTGATAGAGCGGCTTTAAAGTATAATAAGTCCGTTCCTTATCGAGCGCGGACAACTTTGGAGCGCCCACCTGCTCGACCCTGCAAACGCCCTCTCCTCCGTATATAATTAAATCACCCACGCTATACATATTATTCCTCCAGTTTGCGCATAAAAGCCATATATTATTCTAACATGAATCAGGGCCTAAATGTAAGGCTTTTTTGAAAATAGACGTCTTTGTAATATTTACATAGGTAAAATAGCCTATCTGCGGTGGGATTTTCGCTTTACTTCATACATGAGCGCGTCGGCTGAGGCGATGAAATCGTCTATGGTCTCCGCACCGTATTCGCCGTATTGCGCTATGCCCATGGATAGCGCAAGTCTGTAGGGCGCTTGGCCGGACGAGTTAAATTCGCTCAGCGCCATCTGTATTTGATCAATGGTATCCTCAACGGGGCGTCTGCTTTTCCGCGTGCATATCACCGCAAATTCGTCACCGCCGATGCGCGCGAGAAAATCGTTCTTAGTGCCGCAGACCCGCTTTAGTATGTCGGCCACCTGCTGTAAGGCCGTATCGCCTACGGCATGGCCGAAGGTGTCGTTAATGTGCTTAAATTTATCAACATCTATAAATATGGCAAAAAGCTCCATGCCGTCTTCCAATGAGCGGGTGCGTGCCACCAGATATTTGTCGAACTGGCGGCGGTTATTTACGCCGGTAAGCGCGTCTGTAGATATTTGCGTGTTTTGATTGTTGACAAATATCATAAGCAGGCTCGACACTACGCATATCCAGAATATCTGCATGTCGATAAAGAAATATTGCAGCACTCCGCCTATTATAAGCGGCACTAGAAACAGCGCCATGTGATTGTATTCGCGGCGCTCATAGCGCGTGCGCATACGCAGCGATTTGCTAAGCGCAAGGCATATAGCCACTATTATATATATAGTTGTAAGCACCGTTTTTGACATAACGAGCGGCCCTGCCTGATAACGATTTGCGGAGTCTATAGTATAGAGCCAGCCGGTAAAAAAATTTGTGAATACGAGCAGCGCGTTTAATATTATGGGAAAGAGATATACCGGAAAATATAACTTTAGCCTTTTTATGCCGCCGTCCGTGCGATACTGGCAGTAAAAAAGCCAAAGAAAGCCAATTATGGGTTCAAGCAGATAGTATATGCTCGAGCCAATCAGGTTCATTGTACCTGCGCCTTGAAATGACGCGCCATTTATTATGCTAAGAAACGAATCGGTCAAAAGCATGAAAAAGGCCATCTTGAGCAGTCTGTCAAAGAATTTTTGGTGAAGCGAAATAATGTCCTGCTGCTGATTGTTGAAATACATCAGCAAAAGCACCAACAGCCCAAATAGGTTTATCTCTATTGTAAAAAAGTAATTCGGCATTTTTCGCTTTTACACATAAACACTCCGCAAAAGTAATTATATCATGCGGGATTTTTTGAAACAACCTATATTATCAGCATCAGTATCGGCACTACAATAAAGCACGCGAGCGTTGAAAGCGTCATGCCGATGGCGCAATAGCTGTCGTCCGCACCGGCGAGCGATGCCATTGCCACGGTCTGCGCCATCACGGGCATGGCGGCTTGCACCGTGTATACGCCACGCGCAAGCCCGGATATATTGAATATCGCGCAAAGCCCCACTATGAGCGCGGGCGAAACTATGAAGCGAAACCCCAGCGCGCACACCATTGATTTGTCGATGCGGATATTCAGGCCGTTAAGATATATCACAAGCCCCACATACATAAGCGAAAGCGGCGTGACCGTTTTTGAAAAATAGGAGCATAGCTTAATTATAAAGGCGGGCGGTTCAAAATTGAGCATGAGCAAAGTTAGCGCAACCGCGAGCGTTATGAGCGGCGCGGATACGAGCCGCTTGAGCGTGGCCTTTACGCCTGGCTTAACGTCCGAGGCGCTGTAAATATTGCTTGCGCCTATAGTCCAGAAAAGCACGCTGCTTGATATATAGTAAAGCAGCACATAAATCACTCCCGCGTCGCCAAAAAGCTCATAACAGAGCGGATACCCAACGAACATCGTGTTTGAAAAGGCACTCATGACTACGAATATGCCCAAACGCTTTTTCCCAAGCTTTAAAAGCTTGGCTGTGAGATATGAAAGCAGCACTATCACGACTATAGATATTGGAGGAACTATAAGCAGGCTTCCCGCACTTTTTAGCATTTCGGCATCAAAGGATTCAAATATATTCACTATGCACATGCACGGTACGGCGATATTTATGAGAAATTTGCCAAAAAAGTTTTTATGTTCGGCCTTTAGCCAGCCAAGTCTTCCAAGCGCATAGCCCAGCGCTACCATTATAAGTATCAGCGCCACGGCCGACACGGAGTTTAAAAAGCTTTCCATAATATATATACCCAGCTAAACACGAGACGATCTGTTATACGGGTTAAACGCTTTTAGCTTAACCTATATCGGGCGGGGTCAAAAGACCCCGCCGCAATAATCGCACTTATGCATAGGTTAATTGCATCTCGTTAACCTATTTTATTTTTCTGCACTCAAGATAATATCTTTTCTCGTGCGCCTCGCCCATTGAGAAGGTCTTGCGCGGCAGCGCTCCATCATAAACGACGGTACGGAAGAAATCGCCCTTATCCATTGGCGGAAGTAAGAAGCCCATGTTGCCTTCCTTCGCTCCAAGCTCTTTTACAACGTCCGCGCCGTGAATATAGTCTATGCTGGACGCGTCGAAGTCTTTAAGCAGCGCGTCAAGCGCCTGCTGAAGCGTGCCAACAGGCAGCTGCTGTGCGGGGTTGTGCACGCGGAAGAACCCGGGGCCTTCGCTCGTTATAACGGGCAATATATGCTCGTCCTTATCGTCCGCGAGCGCCTTGTTCATGGCAAGCGAGCACTCGGCTTCATTTTTAAACTGCATGTATTCCGCTCCGCCGTTATTGGCGCGGAACTGCTTCATGAGAAAATCCTCAGCCTTTAAAACATTTACGCCAAAAAGCACGCGATGTATGGGTTCAAACACTATGCCATCGTCGTGGACGTTTTCAAGCTCAACGAGCGCATAGCGGGCGGGGTGAGTCTCGCGCTCAGAGGCGCTAAGCGTGGGCTTTAACGCTTCCCAGTTAGCCTTGGCCGTGGCGAAGCTGTGGTTGCCGTCGCCCATGGCAAAGAGCATGGGAGCTTTAGTCTCGTCATACTTTTTGGAGAAAGCATCTCTGTCGGCAAGCATTGCAAGCGCGCTTAGCACGTTGTTTATCACGCCTTCGTCGCTGATGAAGTGGCCGCTTATGTGGCCGCCGCCAAGCATGAGATCGGTGTCGTAGGATATATTTTTATCGTTTGCGAGCGCCTTTAGCGGCTCAATAACGGTGCATTCGGGATCGTCTATCAAAACGAGTATGTGCGGAAGCTCGAGGGGCGCGTCCTTTCTGATGCGCAGTCTCGGCGGTATGCGCTCGACAATAGTGCCCTCGCTTGCGCGAATGAGCGTGGTCGAGCCTTTTTTATAATCGTAGGCCTCAAGGTCGAGTGCCATTATAAGACCTGTACGGGTCTTGCCGTCCACCGTGCGCGAAACGAGCATAAGCCCTTCGCCTATGGACGTGAGAGTGCCATTTTTAACGTATTCGTTCATGCAGGCGTTAATATCCTTGATGCGCTCGGCCTCGCCGGGCTTGTCCAGATACATTTCAGGAAGCATAAGCCTGAGCGTTGAGGGCGCGCAGCCGACAAAATCTTCGGCCTTTTCCCAGTAATCCGGTTGAGAAGTGAACTGATCGCACGCCACGACCGCCCACTTCTTCATATCAATGCCGGCCTTGGGCATCATAAGCTCGGGCACCTTAACGCCCACGCTGTTCGCGAATTTACTCATGTTGACCTCCAAAAAGCATATTTATAGCGACATCATTCGCAGTCTATCTTAGTATATATACTTATAGCGCACATTGTCAATCGCCTTGACAGGGGCTTAATGGCAAGTGTACTATATATTTAACTTTTAAGCAGTTATATATTTAGAAAAGAGGAATTACTTCGTATCATGGAAAAGAAAAAGCGCCGCTTTGGCGACAGGAAGGACGGCTTCAAGCTCCGCACGCTCAGCCCGCTTACGCGTGTTTCACCATATATAATGGTAGAAAGGAACGCCGCTTCCAATTTATTTACCGATTCTATAGACATCGGCCGGGTTGAAGAATACATTCGCGACAAACGCCGCGAAGGGTTGGCTGGTTTTGGAATAATGCACGTTATAGTCGCCGCTTATGTGCGGTGCATATCGCAAAAGCCGGCGATAAACCGTTTTATTGCAGGCCAAAAAATATTCAAGCGCGACGGAGTTGAAATAATGCTCACGGTAAAACGCGATATGAGCGCCGAGAGCGAGGAGACTATTATAAAGCTTGAGCCTGAGCTTACCGCCACCGCAACCGAGATCTATCAAATGTTCAAAACGGCCATAGATGAGAGCAAGGCTGATGAGAAAAACGATTTTGACGGCGTGGCAAAGCTATTCAATTACATTCCCGGCCTGTTTTTAAAATTCGCTATATGGAACGTTAAGTTTTTTGATTATTTCGGCTTGCTGCCGCGCTCGCTCACAAAGGCCAGCCCCTTCCACGGCTCGCTCTTTATCACCAGCATGGGTTCGCTTGGCATACCGCCAATTTACCATCATCTTTATGACCTTGGCAACGTGCCGGTATTTTGCTCGTTCGGCTCAAAGCAAAAGCGCTTCGAGCTGGACGCTCAGGGCAATGTGGCCGAAAGACACTTTATCACGCTAACAATGGTCACCGATGAGAGGATATGCGACGGATTTAACTTCGCTTCCGCGTTTAAATATATTAAGCAAATAATGCGCGATCCCTATGTGCTCGACAATCCGCCCGAAAAGGTGATAGAGGACGTGGACTGACCATATATTGTGCATGCTAAAATGAACTATACAGCATAATGTAGGGGACGGTTCTGACCGTCCCCAAAATTTACTGAGCCTTTTTTATCTTGCATAAACCAAGCTTTGCGGTTACAATATTATTGCCGCGCTAGATGGGGAGATAGCGGTGCCCTGCACCCGCAATCCGCTACAGCGGGATCGAATCCCCGTCCGAGGCGCACCAAAGTGAGGTCAGCCGTTCTTTTCAAAGCGTTGATAATCGGGTCCTGTGCGAAGGGCTGCCGTGAACCATGTCAGGTCCTGACGGAAGCAGCATTAAGCGGAAAAGCCTTTGCGCCGCGGGTATGCCTGATAGTAGCCGATGAAGGAGCGTACCGTTCATTTTGATGTGTCGAAGACGGGTGCGCGGCTTTTATTTTTGTTCCGAGGTGTGCCATGCTTACAAGTGAGATATGTAAAAGCTATATTCGCATATTGCAAGAGGAGCTTATTTTAGCGACGGGCTGTACTGAGCCTGTCGCTATTGCGTATTGCGCGGCGCTTGCGCGCGATGTGCTCGGCCGCATTCCCGAAAGGGTGGCGGTGGTGGCGAGCGGGAACATAATTAAAAATGTCAAAAGCGTGGTCGTGCCAAACACGGGCGGGCTTCACGGCATAAAGGCGGCTGCGGCGGCGGGCATCGCGGCGGGTAATGCGCAGGCGGCGCTTCAGGTTATAGCTTCCGCCACCGATGAGGAGCGTGAAAAGATAAAGGCGTATCTTCAAAGCACGCCCATAAGCGTTTCACAGGCGGATTCGCCTTTGATATTCGATATTTGTATAGATGTTTTCGCGGGCGAGGATTCAGCGCGCGTTAGAATAGCCAATAATCACACCAATGTGGTGTTAAAGGAGCTAAACGGCAAGCCGCTTTTTGAAAAGCCGTTTCTCGAATTTGCGGACGATTCCGCCACAGACAGGCGGCTTTTGAACGTGAAGGAAATTGTTGAGTTTGCGGACACGGTGGATACTGCGCTCGTCAAGCCCATGCTTCAAAGGCAGATAAGCTGCAATCTCGCTATAGCCGAGGAAGGTCTTTGCGGCAGCTACGGTGCAAACGTTGGCAAGGTGCTTTTAAAGGACTTTGGCAATGATGTGCGCACCAGGGCGCGGGCGTATGCGGCGGCCGGAAGCGATGCGCGCATGTGCGGCTGCGAAATGCCTGTGGTGATAATCTCAGGCTCGGGAAATCAAGGCATAACTGCGTCGCTCCCCGTAATTATATATGCAAAGGAGCTAAACGCCGATGAGGACAGGCTTTATCGCGCACTGATCGTATCAGACCTCGTAACGATACATCAAAAAACCGGCATCGGCCGCCTGAGCGCCTATTGCGGCGCAGTGAGCGCCGGCTGCGGTGCGGGCGCGGGCATAGCCTATATTAACGGCGGCGATTATGATGTTGTTGCGCACACGATAGTAAACGCGCTTGCCATAATCTCTGGCACTGTGTGCGATGGCGCGAAGGCGAGCTGCGCCGCGAAAATTGCGGCGGCGGTGGACGCGGCGATTATGGGCTATCACATGTATCTCAACGGTCAGGAGTTTTTAAGCGGCGACGGGATAATAACAAAGGGCGTGGACAACACTATCGCCAACATTGGCCTGCTTGCCAAGGAGGGCATGCGCGATACCGATAAGCAAATATTAAAGATAATGCTAAAAACGGAGTAAAAGCTTGAAAGCAACTTTCAAACTAGCGTTTTGACGCTTTTGTCGCCGAGAGCAAATGAATAGATACGCTATTCATTTGAATAGCGTATCTATTCGTTAGGGCGATTTCGTCTGCGCAAAACCTGCTTCAATTTTGAAAGGTCATAAAAATGCAGCGGTCGGTTCAAAGCCCGACCGCTGTTTTTTATTTTTCGTTGGTGTACACCGTGTATGATGGAACGGATTTTGTCAGCCACACGTTACCGCCGATAACCGAATCATGGCCTATGGTAACATTGCCTAAAATGGTGGCATTGGCGTATATTATCACGTTATCTTCAATGTTGGGGTGGCGTTTTATGCCCTTTATGGGGTTGCCGTGCTCGTCTAGCGGGAAGCTTTTAGCGCCGAGCGTAACGCCTTGATAAAGCTTTACATTATTGCCTATCACGCATGTTTCGCCTATTACAACGCCAGTTCCGTGATCTATAAAAAAGCGCTCGCCTATTTTTGCGCCGGGGTGAATGTCAATACCGGTGCGCCTGTGGGCATGCTCGGTCATTATGCGTGGCAAAAGCGGAATTTCGAGAGCATAGAGTATGTGTGCTAACCTATAACCGCACACCGCCGCGAGCGACGGGTATGAGAGCACTATCTCCTCATAAGAGGCGGCGGCGGGGTCGCCGTCGTAAGCAGCGTGAATATCGGAATAGACAAGCTCGCGCACGCGTGGAAGCTCGCTTAGCGCCTCAAGCGAAAGCGCCTTCGCCTTTTCCCTGTCGCATTGGAGCGAGGCGAGCATAGCCTGCTCAAGCTTTGCCTGCGTGAGGTAAAGCCGAGTTTGAGTGAGCGAGTCAAGCTCGCTTTTTGTTAGAGGCTCGTTTTCAAATACTCCCGGAAGGACGAGTGAACGCATAAGCTTCAAAAGCTCCACCGTTTGGCCGTGGGTCACATTGCAGCTCACGGCAAACTCGGGGCTTGCATAAAGCCTATCTAGCACGTATGTCAGCGTCTGTTGCATTTTAACCTCTCTTTATAGCTATATCGCGGGGGTAAGCAGCATATACTCACTTCTATATTATGCAGTAGTCCAATGATACACTTTCTGTTGCCAAAAAATCAAGTGTGATGTAGGATAAAATATGAAAGACTTCGTCTTTCATTTACGGTTTTGAGGCTTTCGTCGCTGGAGGCGCGACGATTTTGCTTACGCAAAACCGGCCTCAATTCCCATAGCAGGAGGCTTTCGCAAGCGAAAGCTGAAAGCTAAATATGAAAGACTTCGTCTTTCATTTACGGTTTTGAGGCTTTCGTCGCTGGAGGCGCGACGATTTTGCTTACGCAAAACCGGCCTCAATTCCCATAGCAGGAGGCTTTCGCAAGCGAAAGCTATCGTAATAAATATGCTTTATAGGAGGTAACTGCTTTGATTGCCGTTAATACAGCCGCTTTGATAGGCAATACTCCGCTGCTCAAGCTTCGCGGGTACGTTGTGCGCCACCAGCTCAAGTGTGCGATAACCGCCAAGCTTGAATATCTAAATCCGTTCGGGAGCGTTAAGGACAGGGTCGCACGCGCCATGCTTGACGCGGCGGAGCAAGCCGGTCTTATTTCAGCCGGCGCAACAATAATCGAGCCCACCAGTGGCAACACCGGCATAGGCCTTGCTGCGCTGTGCGCGGCGCGCGGTTATAAATGCATTATTGTGATGCCGGAGAATATGAGCGTTGAGCGGCAGCGCTTGATGCGAGCCTATGGCGCTCAGGTCGTTTTAACTCAGGCGTCGGGCGGCATGGCCGCCTCGATAGCAAAGGCTCGGGAGCTTATTGCGAGCGCAGACGACGCTTATATGCCGGATCAATTCAATAATCCCGCCAATGTTGAAGCGCACATATATACAACCGGCCCTGAGATATGGGAGGGCATGGCTGGCAATATTGATGCGTTTGTCGCCGGGATAGGCACGGGCGGCACGATAACAGGCGTTGCGCAATATTTAAAAGGAAAAAACGGAACGGTTTACGCCATAGGCGTTGAGCCGGACACGTCGAGCGTGCTCACGGGCGGCAAGCCGGGGCCGCATAAGCTTCAGGGCATTGGCGCGGGCTTCGTGCCTCCGCTTCTTGAGCGCAAGCTTATAGACGAGGTGCTCCCGGTTTCGTATGAGGATGCTTTTGCCGCCCAAAGAGACGTAATGGAGACAGACGGCCTGCTAATAGGCATATCGGCGGGAGCCGCGCTCGCCGCGGCAAAACGCCTTGCCAACCGCAGGGAGTATTTTGGAGGCTCTATCGTAACGCTTTTTGCCGATGGCGGCGAAAGGTATCTGGCGTAAAAACGCAGCGGCCGCGTCAAGACTCGATACTGCATTGCCGTGTTACGCACTAATATGTAGGGAGCAAGCAGAAATGAAGACTTTCGACCGCAGCACGTCTGCGCAGTGTAAAGCGTTTGATGAAAACCGTTGAGCAGCACTTCGTTCTTACAGCCTTGAATTTGTGCGCACAGGTACGCAAAAGGGGAGAGTCAAACTCTCCCCTTTTGCGCTTTTTAGGGTCTTTGCGATGAAGGATTGGTATTAAGTTGTAGGGTATCCGATTTCGCGCAGTACGGCGCGAAAAATTTATGCGGCATCCTCTGAAAGGGTGCATACATACAGCTTGTTTTTGCGCCGTGCCTCGTCGGGCAAGGCGCAGCTCTGGGAGGCACGGTCTGAAACAACGCAGTCCTGAGCGGCGCAGTCCTGAGCGGCGCAGTCCAAGGAGGCGCAGTCCAAGGAGGTGCTTGCTGCCGCCTGCGTTATTGGCAGCGATGCGCGCTTGTTATAGCGCTCATTCGCCATTGTTTGACGGGTTGCCGATGCGTCGCGGCGTTTATGCCTGCCGCATTCCGCAAAAGCGGCCGCCACTATGATGCCGATTATTATGCCCGGTATCATATAAGTGAAGAACATTCCAAAGTAATTCATGTTGCACCTCCAAATATCTAAAGCAGAAACAAATATTTGCTTCCGTTGCGCTTGTTTTAGCGTAATGCCATTATAGTGTCGATAACGACAACGGTCAATACCTAAAATGGTACTACCAAAAAAATGTGTCTTGCAATTTGTTTCTAGGTGCGCTACAATGTGATTGTTGGAGGAATGTGCTATGAATAGACTTAAAGAGCTTCGCAAGCAAATGCATGTCAATCAGGAAACGCTGGGCGAGGTGCTCGGCGTGCAGAAGTCGGCTATATGCAAATATGAGACTGGCCGCGTGCGTTTACCAAACGACGCCGTTGAAACGCTGTGCAATTATTTCGATGTTACGGCTGATTACCTTTTGGGTATAGACAGACGGAACAATGTTAGGCCCATGTTTAAGCATACAAACGGCGTAACGTCGCTTGCTATGGAGTATCAGGATACGGTAGGCGTGCCTGTGATGGGCATGGTTCATGCAGGGCTTCCCATGCTGGCGGAGGAAAATATATCAGAATATGTGTATATGCCAGCGAGTGAGGTAGTCGGCGGCGAATTTTTCTTCATGCAGGTTGAGGGCGACTGTATGACGGGAGATTATATTCCCGAGGGTGCGCTGGTGCTCGTGCAGCAGGATAAAAATGTGCGTGACGGCGCGATAGCGGTGGTTCGCGTGGGCGAGGAGGTGCTCGTAAGGCGCATAAAGCGCATGAAGGGCGCGCTTTTGCTAATAGCCTCAAACTCCAAGTATGAGCCTATGATACTTAGCGGCCAGGACGTTGAAATAATCGGCCGCGTGCGTGAGATACGCATTCGCGAGCTGTAAAAATCTTAAACGAAGCTTTACGGTTTGGCAATTTGTGGCTCTTTTTGCCAAACACGGCGAAAACTGCGTATTGTGTAACCGTTTTAAATCCGTAAGAGCTATTAGGGTTTGGCGTTTTTTCGCTAAATTCGCTTCCAAATACAAGAAAGCTTCGGTTTTGAGGCTTTTGTCGCGGAACACAAACGAATAGCTGCACTATTCAAACGAATAGCTGTGCTATTCGTTAACAGTCTGAGGCCGGAGCAAGCTCCGGCCTATATATAGCAAACTTATGACCAAAGCTTTCGCTTGCGAAAGCTTCCAATATTAGCATTGAAACACTGCTTCGCGCAGTATCTCGCTCACCGTGGGGTGTGGGAAAACTATCTTTTTCACGTCCTCCACAGTTAGCCCAAGCTGTATATACGAAGCTGCCGCAACAATGAACTCCGAGGAGTAGTTGGCTAAAACCTGTGCGCCGAGTATTTTCTTGTCAGCCTTTGCGACTATTAGCTTCATAATGCCGTCGCCGCCTTCGTTTTCAGCGAGATAACGGCCAGAGAAGCGCATGGGCAGCTTTACCACCTTTACCTCGACGCCGTTTTTAGCGGCGTTAGCTTCTGTGAGTCCGACGCTGCCAAGCTCGGGGTTTGTGTATATAACGGCGGGTATCGCATCGTAGCGCATCTCGTCATCAATGCCCAAAATGTCGTTCACGGCCACCTCCGCCTCGCGATATGCGGTGTGCGCGAGCATGCTTTTGCCGTTCACATCGCCCGCCGCATACACATTTTCGATGTTTGTGCGCATGTGCGAACAAGTTATCACAGCGCCGCGCTCAAGCGCAACGCCTATCGAGTCAAGACCGAGGTCAAGCGTGTTCGCGCGACGGCCTATTGAGAGAAGCACCTTGTCCGCCTCAAGCGTGAGCTTCTCGCCGTTCGCCTCGCAATCGACGGTGCTTTCGCCTATTGATACCACTTTTGTTGAGAGCAGGAACTTTATCCCCTTCTTTTCATAGCTCTTTTTGAGCAATGCCACAAGCTCCTGATCGTTTTCGCCCGCAATGTGGTCGAGCGCCTCAACAACGGTTATACTTGCACCTATGGAATTAAAGTATGATGCAAGCTCAAGCCCTATAACGCCGCCGCCTATCACGATGAGCGACGCGGGCTTTTCGGTGAGCTGCAAGGCTTCGCGGTTGGTTAGCACAAAGCCGCGCTCAAGTCCTTCTTTTAGCCCTTCAATGGGCGGCACGGCTGGATTTGAGCCTGTGGCTATTAAAAGACGCTTTCCTTCGTATTGCGCTTCGCCGCAAGCCACCCAAAAGCCGTCAGCACTCTTGCCAAGCACCTTGGCTTCGCCTGTTACAACCTCTACGCCACTTGCTTTAAGTGCGCTTTTAACGCCTGCCACGAGCGTTTTTACAACCTTATCCTTGCGCGAAACCACCTTTGAGTGGTCTATATTAAGCTCCTGAGCGCTTACGCCGTATTTCTCGCCGTGCATAACGCCGTCGTAAAGCTTGGCGCTGTAGAGCAGCGTTTTTGTGGGTATGCAGCCTTCGTTGAGGCAAACGCCGCCCACGCTGCGCTTTTCGATGAGCAGCACCTTGAGCCCTGCGTGACCCGCGCGCTCGCTTGCAAGATAACCGGCGGGGCCGCCGCCGAGAACTATAAGATCATACATCAAAATTGTCCTGCCTTTCGGTGAAATCTCGTTGAGTTATGGGCTTAGCCCATAACACTATATATGCACAGGCGATATATTTCAAGGTGAATGTTTGAGCATGCTAAAACATTTGTTTACATAATCGCAAAACACTGAAGTTATAAATAGGTGTATAATTTTGTATATTTTTTAAGGAGATATTATATGTGCGGTATAGTTGGCTATGTAGGCGGCAGAGACGCCGCGCCATTGATACTGGAGCAGTTAAAGAAGCTTGAGTATCGCGGTTACGACTCGGCGGGCGTTGCGATAGCGTGTGCAGACGGCACGCTTGATGTTAAAAAAGCGCGCGGGCGGCTAAGCGAGCTTTGTGCGCTCACACACGACGGCGCGGATATTAAAGGCACAGCAGGCATAGGCCACACGCGCTGGGCCACGCACGGCGAGCCTTCGGACATAAATTCGCACCCGCATCTTTCAATGAGTGGCCGCGTGGCGCTTGTTCACAACGGCATAATCGAGAATTATGCCGAGCTAAAAGCATTTTTGATAAGCAAGGGCTATAAGTTCGTTTCGGATACTGATACAGAGGTAATAGTTCAGCTGGTGGACAATTTCTACAACGGCGATCCCATAACCGCCGTGCGGGAGACGGTGGCGCTGCTTCGCGGCTCGTTCGCGCTTGGCATAGTTTTCGCCGACAGACCCGATATGGTGATAGGCGTAAGGAAGGACAGCCCGCTCATAGTGGGCGTTGGCGAGAACGAAAGCTTCATCGCCTCGGACGTGCCCGCGATACTTAAATATACCCGCCGCGTGATACGTCTTTTAGAATATGAGCTGGCCGTTATAACGCGCGATGGCGTTACCATTTATGATAAATTCGGCAAGCTTATTAAAAAGGAAGAGGAGATTATCACATGGGACGCGGCGTCCGCTGAAAAGGGCGGCCACGCGCATTTCATGCTAAAGGAAATTTTGGAGCAGCCCGACGTTATAAAAAATACCGTCAATCCGCGCGTTAAGGACGGGCGCATAAGCCTTGAGCTAAAAAATATTTCAGATGATTTCCTTAAAAATGTGGATAGAATATTTATTCTCGCCTGCGGAAGCGCCTATCATGTGGGCGCACTTGGCAAATGCCTAATTGAAAAGCGCTGCAGGATACCGGTGACGATTGAGCTTGCTTCCGAATTTAGGTATCTCGACCCAATGGTGAGTAAAAACTCGCTTGCCATAGTTATAAGCCAGTCCGGCGAAACGCTCGACACGATATTTGCTCAGCGCGAGGCAAAGGAGCGCGGCGCAAAGACGCTGAGCGTTGTGAATGTGGTCGGCAGCACCATTGCAGCGGAGAGCGACGATGCTATCTACACATGGGCGGGGCCTGAGATTGCCGTGGCCACCACTAAGGCATACAGCGCGCAGCTCGCGGTGATGTATTTAATTTCGCTTTATATAGGCGGATTGACGGGGCGTGTTGATAAAAACGATATGGCCGCAGCGCTCGATGAGCTTGAACGTTTGCCTGCGCTGACCCAAAAAACGCTTGAGCTAAAGAGCCGCATACAGTATATTGCATCGCTGTATATGAACGCGCACGATATTTTCTTTATAGGCCGCAATATCGACCACGCACTCGCGCTCGAAGGCTCGCTTAAATTGAAGGAGATAAGCTATATTCATTCGGAGGCCTACGCGGCGGGTGAATTGAAGCATGGCACAATATCGCTGATAGAGGAAGGCACGCTGGTGGTGGCAATGCTTTGCTATGCGCCGCTCGCTGAGAAGATGATAAGCAATATAAGGGAGGTCAAGGCGCGAGGCGCGCGCGTGCTCGCCGTGTGCATGGAGGGGGACGATGCAATGACTCAGCGCATACGCGACGTGAGCGATCATGTGCTGGTGCTGCCTAAGGGCGCAACCTTCACTTCGCCCTCGCTTTCGATAATCCCGCTCCAGCTTTTCGCTTATTACACGGCGCTTTTGCGCGGGTGCGATATTGATAAGCCGAGAAACCTTGCAAAATCCGTAACGGTAGAATAATATAGTTGCATGAGAAAATTTATTTGTGTTTGCGCCGCCCTCATTGCGGCGGCGCTCTTTTTAGCTGGCTGTACCGCCACGGATAACGCCGCAGCTAAGGAACTAAATGTCATCGCCACTATATTTCCGGCATACGATCTTGCAAAGCATGCAGCCGGGGATACGGCGAACGTTTCAATGCTGCTGCCGCCCGGCACTGAGAGCCATTCATACGAGCCAACCGCCAAGGATATAATAGCCATACGCGAGTGCGACGTTTTTATCTGCAATGGCGGCGAGAGCGATGAATGGGTGGAAAGCCTCCTTGAGAGCATGGAAGGCGAAACGGATAGGCCCAAGGTTGTGATAAAGATGATGGAGCTTGTGCAGCTCAAGGAGGAAACGCTCACGGAGGGCATGCAGGCGGAGCACGAGCACGAAAAAGAGTATGACGAGCATGTGTGGACAAGCCCTAAAAACGCTATGCTTATACTTGACGGCATACGCTCCTCGCTCATTTCGCTTACTGATGACGAGGCGGTAATCAGTGCGATAAACGCGTCTGCGGACGGGTATATGAGCGAGCTTGAAGCGCTGGATGCGGATTTTGCGGAGTTTTTTAAGGGCGATGCGAAAAAGCTGATGGTGTTTGGCGATAGGTTTCCATTTAGATATTTTGCCGATGAATACGGCCTTGAGTGTTATGCCGCCTTCCCCGGCTGTGCCGCCGAAACCGAGCCTAGCGCGGCGACAATAGCATTCCTTATAGATAAGGTGAGGCAAAACAATGTGAAAACCGTTTTCACGATAGAGTTTTCAAATGCGACGGTCGCCAAAGCAATATCTGAGGAGACCGGCTGCGAGGTGAAGCTTTTTCATTCCTGCCACAACGTTTCCTCGGACGAGCTTGCCGCGGGCGCGAGCTATGTGAGCCTCATGCGGGCAAACCTTGAAACGCTAAAAAATTCATATTAAAAGCAATAAATCCGAGCGACGCTCGGATTTATTTTTTTGTGCATGAAAAAAGCCTTTCGGTTTCCCGAAAGGCTGTATCTCATGGTCAGGATTGAAAGGGGGATCAATCACTGCCACTTCTCATTTGCAAGATAAGTATACCCCATGCAAACGCAAAATGAGTTACAAATGTATTACATTAGCCTCAAATGTCATTCACAAA
>CAZUUR010000002.1:0-10302 GCA_964622815.1 uncultured Oscillospiraceae bacterium
CACCCAGCCTGAGGTGCCTGAATATATGTGCGTATCGCCAACGCGCGTGCAGCCCGCGCCAACGCCTATAAGCGTCGCGTCGCCGCCGCCGCCGAACACCGGGGTGCCCTCGCGCAGCCCAAGCTCGCTCGCGGCGAGCGCAGTTAGCTTGCCCGCTTCGTCGGTAGTCTTTATTATTCTTGGCAGATGATCAAAATTGACCTTTAGCATATCGCAAAGAGATCTATTCCACCCCTCCCTGCCCTTTCTCGTGTCTTAAAGAAATGTTGAGTAGGCGGAATCTGGCGTCATGATAAATTCGCCCGTGCAGCGGCAGATAAGATATTCCTTTACATCAAGCCATTTATAAACGTTTTTAAATATTTCCGGCTCGTGCGCTTCCACCCATTTGTATTTCCAAACTGGGTCCTTTACGCTTGAGGAAACGGCGCCCGTTATGGCAAGGCTTTTTATGAGCTTGAAAATATTCGCCCCCGCGACCTGTATGCCGTGCGCCATGCCCGCCTTTATCTCATCTCTTGCGCGCTGGTCCATATAGCTCATGGGCCGTCTTAACGCTCTGCCCGTTTTATCTACGAGCACAAGTCCCTGCATTTGCGAGCAGAATGAGACGCCCGCCACCTCGCTTGGCTTTACGCCTGTTTTTTCAAACAAGCTGCGGGTAGTTGAGCACATTGCGCTCCACCATTCGTCCGCGTCCTGCTCAGCGCCGCCGTTATCAAGGATATAAAGTCCATAGCCCTGCTGTGCCGCCCAAACGAGCGATATTCTTTCATCGATTTTGAAAAGGCATGTCTTTACGCCGGTGGTACCTATGTCATAAGCTATCACATATACCATATTAAAAAGCCTCCGAGCATTTATTTATGAACTATATCGCCACGCTCAGTAGTGAACGCGGATTCAAAGAATTTAAGCAGCTCCGCAGCCACCTTTTCATCGTTATCCAAAATATCCTCGCCGCAATATATCTTAAAGCGCTCGCGATAATACTCGCAGCTATATGAAAATTGCAGCATCATTAAAAGATTATCAAAGAAAAACGCGAACAGTCTAGGATCTATATCCTTTCTTATATCGCCGTCCTGTTGCGCCTGCGAGATAAATTTTGAATAGGTTTTAGCGGATATGCTCTCGATTTCCTCGGCAAGAAGCTTTGCGTAGCCCTTATTATCGCCTGCGGTGATTTCGTGATACATCACATTATAGCCGCTGTGCTCGCGCGCGTGCTTTTGTATCGCGCGAATGAGCATTTCGGCGCGGACGAGCAGCTTTACATCGCTTTTAATCACCTCGTCTATCACGTTTTCAAGCGCGGCGAGACTATGCTTTAAGCACGCCATAAAAAAATCATCTTTGTCTTTATAATATTTATACAGCACGCCAACGCTCACGCCCGCTTTTTTTGCAATAGCGCTCATGCTCGCGCGCTCCATGCCTCGCCCGGCAAATTCGCTCACGCCCATTTCCAATATTTCTTCAAGCTTTTCGTTACTAAGTTTTTTTAGCATTTATGTGCTCCGGCGCTCTTTCAATCTCGTGAATTATCATTCACGTCAACTTGATTATATATTAGTAAAATGCGTTTTGCAATAGCTTAATTTGAATTTTATGCAGAAAAAACGAATATTGTTTGCCCGAAGAAAAAGTGATACTATATTTGTAATTAAATGAACGGAGCAGAGCCGATGAAGAATGAAAAGACCGCTTTTAAAGTATGGCTTCTTATATGGGGTTTAGGGCTGGCGGGGCAGCTTTGCTGGAACATGGAAAACCAATGGTTCAACACATTTGTTTACGCAAAGATAGGCAAAGATCCATCTATAATAACGCTTATGCTAAGCGTTAGCGCGCTCGCGACCACGTTCGCCACATTTTTCTTCGGCACTTGGGCGGACAGAACGGGTCAAAGGCGCAAGTTTATTGCCTTTGGGTATATTTTATGGGGCGTATTCACAATACTATTCGGGCTTACGGAGTTTATAAACAAGGAGACATATCTGCTTATTGCCATATCTGTTGTGGCGGCGGACGCTATTATGAGCTTCTTTGGCTCAATGGGCAATGACGCAGCGTTTAACGCCTGGACCAACGATATTATGACAAGCAAAAACAGAGGTCAGATAGGCGCGGCGCTCGCCACTCAGCCCGTACTCGGCACGATACTTGGCACTGTTGTTGGCGGCATACTAGTGGGCGAAAATGATGATTACATGCGGCTTTTTCTTGTGATGGGCGGGGTTGTTATCATATTCGGCATAATATCGCTAATTACAATGAGGCCTAAGGACGATGTAGCGCCGTCAAAGCACGGCACGTTCTGGCAGCAATTTTTCAGCGTTTTCAACTTTAAGCAATTCGTTACAATGAAGGAGCTGCTGCTGGTGAACATCGGCATATCAATATTCTTCATCGGATTTAATATTTTCTTTGCTTATATAGGCAACTATATCATTTATTACCTTGGCTATTCGCCTGACCAAATGGGCATTATTGAAGCAGTGCCCCTAGTTTTGGCGATGCTCGCATCAATACCCGTATCAAGGCTTATCAACCGCAATAAGCACCCCTATCTTTGCATTGCGGCAACAATAGTGAGCATTATTGGGCTTTTGATACTTTATCCGATAACAAAAGAAAATATTGATAGCTCAAGCCTTTTCAATCTTGAGCTATGGCTGGGGATATTCGTTATGGGCATCGGTTATGTTACCATACTTCAAACCACCAAGGTTTGGACAAAGCAGCTATATCCAGCCGACCGCAAGGGGCAATTTGAGGGGATATGGATATTATTCTTCGTGCTCATACCCATGGTGCTCGGCAGCGCGCTTGGCGGCGCGGTTGTCAAATCCAGCGGCGAGCAGTTTTTAAATGGGATAAGCGGGCAAATGGAATATATACCAAATGGCAATATATTCCTTTTTGGCGCAATAATAATAGTATTTTCGCTGATACCCTTTGCGCTCACATTTAAGGAGCATAAAAAGCAAGCGGCACTTGAAAGTGCAAAATAGGAGGCAATTTATGGAAATAGCAAGATTAGTTGAAGCACAGCGCGAATTTTTTCTTTCCGGAAAAACACTGCCGGTTGATTTCAGGCTCGATATGCTTAAAAAGTTCAAGGCGGCGGTTGAAAAAAACGAAGCGAAGATAGCTGACGCGCTTAAAAAGGATCTCAATAAATCTACTTGCGAGGCTTATATGGTGGAAACAGGCATGGTGCTTGACGACATTGGCTTTGCTATAAAGCATATTAAAAAATGGGCGCGTACTAAAACCGTGCCTACGCCGCTCGGACAATTCCCGTCACACAGCTTTGTCGTACCCGAACCTTACGGCATAGCGCTAATAATGTCGCCCTGGAATTATCCCGTGCAGCTTTGCCTTGAGCCGCTCACCGGCGCTTTGGCTGCCGGAAACTGCGCCATAGTTAAGCCCTCGGCATACACCAAAAACACCAGCGCCATGATAAAGGAGCTAATTTCAAGCGTATTCCCCGAAGAATATGTTGCCGTAGTCGAAGGCGGCCGCGAGGAAAATAAGGCCCTGCTTGAGCAAAAGTTTGATTACATTTTCTTCACTGGCAGCGTTGAGGTGGGTAAATATGTTATGGAGTGCGCTTCAAAGAATCTTACGCCCGTGAGCCTTGAGCTTGGCGGCAAAAGCCCTGTTATTATGGATAAAACCGCGGATATAGCTTTAAGCGCGAAGCGTCTTGCTTTTGGCAAATACATTAACGCGGGGCAAACCTGCGTTGCGCCGGATTATCTTTTAGTACATGAGGATATACGCGACAGATTTATAGACGAGTTTAAAAAGGCCGTTTCCGTTTTTTACCCAAACGACGATTTTTCCGCCATGCCAACAATAGTCAACGACAAGCATTATAAACGCATACTGGGGCTTATTGAGGGCGAGGACATCGTTATCGGCGGCAAGGGCGACCCAAAGCGCCGCTTTATCGAGCCTACGCTTTTAAACAATGTCTCGTGGGACGCGCCAATAATGCAGGAGGAGATATTTGGGCCTGTGCTGCCTGTGCTCACCTATACGCATCTTGACGAGGCCATAGATAAAATAATTGCGCGGCCAAAGCCGCTCGCGCTCTACCTTTTCACATCGGATAAGGCTGTTGAGGCCAAAGTGCTCTCCCGCATATCCTTTGGAGGCGGCTGCATAAACGACACAATAGTGCATCTCGCCACCCCGCACATGGGCTTTGGCGGAGTGGGCGACAGCGGTATGGGCAGCTATCACGGCAAGCTCAGCTTTGACACGTTTACGCATTATAAAAGCATACTCAAAAAGCGCGCACTGGATTTGCCCATGCGCTACCAGCCATATACGGATAAGCATTTCAAGATAATACGAATGTTTTTAAAATGATGATCGCGGCGTGATGTGAGTCCTGTGGGTGAGTGCTAAATATTCTTTTACGCGGAACGAACTTTGCGGCGGGAGCAGCTCTCTCGCCCTACAAAGTTCGTTTTTTCGCGCTCGATATGAGTGTATTCTTTATATTGCCCGCAAAAAGCTCGCCGGCGCGCCTTATATCGCCGGTAGGCTCTGTTTTCATGCCGTCGGCCACCCACATGAGAACCACGCCTGCTATGGCGCAGGCATAAAATTCACCCACTATCCTTATGTCCTCTTGGGTTGCGCCTGTACCCTGCGCCTCATCGGCAACTATTTTTTGCATAAGAGTATTTGCAATGTTAAAAAGATATTTATCAAATTGTTGCCTGCTTATTGAATTATAGATATGGTATATCGCGCTTTTGTTTTGCAGCGTAAAGCCCATATCCACAATAAAGGTATCCTGCCACGAGCTTCCTGAATTGATGAGCGCAGCCGCTTTCGCAGTTTCTTCATTCAATATTTCCTCAAGCAGCGCATAAATATCCTGATAGTAATAATAAAATGTGTTTCTGTTTACTCCGCAATCCTTGACTATATCCTTGACGGTAATCTTATCAAGCGGCGTCTTGTTAAGCAGCTTTATAAAGGATAGGGCTAATGCTTTTTTAGTAAACCTTGCCATTTTAAACCGTCCAATCCATATATTACAGGGTACTAGCTTATTTTTCAGTTGCTACAGCGCCTCAAGCTTAGCCTTAAAGCTTATTTTCCGCGGAGTTTGCAAAGCTGCAAATTTTATCATATAAGCGCCATTTTTTTCGTCTATCTCAAGCACCTCACCATCACCCATTATTGGGTGGCGAACGCGGTCGCCCGAGCTAAAGTGAACGTCGGCCGCTATATCGCTCAGCAGCTCTGTTGCGCTTTTGATATATCGCATTGCGTCCTTTACAAGCTGCTCATCAAGCTCGAAAACATAATCTATGAGCGATTTTTCAATATTAAAAAGAAAACGCGAGGGGTATCTATTTGAACCATCGTGATTGCGTCCCTGCGAATCTGATATGAACAATCCCTTCTCCGCCCTTGTCATAGCAACATAAGCGAGCCTGCGCTCCTCCTCCATGCTATCGAGCGTGGCGGTTTTCTTTGAGGGGAACACCCCCTCCTCAAATGCGCACAGAAAAACATACGGGAACTCAAGTCCTTTTGCGGCATGCACCGTCATAAGCTTAACGGTGTTTTTACGCTCAGATGTATCCATATTTGTAAAGAGCGCAACATGATTGAGGTAATTATCGAGCGTGCTCTCCTCGCCGCAGGTGGTTTCATATTCGTATATGGACTGCTTTAGCTCCGCAAGGTTATCAAGACGCTCCTGCGAGCCTTCGGTACGCAGGACTTGTTCATAGCCGCTTTGATGCAAAATATCAGTGAGCAATTCAGAAATGGACTTAGTCATGCAGCTCGCACCAAGGCGCTCAATCATATCAATGAAAGCGGCAGCCTTTGTATTGTTAAAAAGCTCGTGCTCAAGCGTGTTCTTTAATGCGTTATATAAAGAGCACTCGTGCTCCGCCGCGTAAGCGCGGAGAAAGCGCATGCGCTTTTCGCCCAGGTTTCGCTTTGGCATATTGGCCACGCGCATGAAGGAAAGGTCGTCCTTATATATGAGCAGGCGTAGATATGAAAGCGCATCCTTTATCTCCATGCGGTCGTAAAACTGAACGCTGCTATATATGGTGTAAGGCAGCTTTTCACGCATGAACACGTCCTCTATGGTGCGGGTGACATAATTGGCGCGATACAAAAGCGCTATATCGCTGCGCGAAGCGCCCTGCTCCTCAAGCTGTTTTACGCGCTCAAAAATCCACTTCGCCTCATCTTCGGCGGTTTCAAGATGACAATATTCCACCCTGGCGCCACATGCGAGCGTTGCAATGAGCGAGGTGTCGGCACGGCGCTTATTTTTTGATATTAGCGAGTTGGCCACCGCCACTATTTCAGGCGTTGAACGATAATTTTTCATCATGCTTATCGTTTCAACATCGGGATACTCCTTATCAAAATCCAAAAGATATTTCACATTAGCTCCGCGCCATGTGTATATGGTTTGGTCGGGGTCGCCAACGATAAACAGATTTTTGTGATAGCCGCACAAAACGTCCATAAGAGTATATTGCAGCTTATCAATATCCTGAAACTCGTCTATCATTATGTATTCAAGGCGCTGCTGCCACTTGAGTTTTATGCTTTCATCATTTTTAAATATATACAGGCTGAAATTGATAAGATCGTTATAATCAAGGCCGAAGCATTTTTTCTCCTGATAAAGATAGCCATAGAAAATAATATCGCGCGCATCGACCGCGTCCAGATATTTCTGGCGAAGCTGCTCGGGCGACATGGCTATCATATAATTATAGTAGTCTGGCTCAGTTATACACTTGCGAATTTCTATCATATCCCGCGCGTTGCCAAAGGTCATGTGCCTGAGCGTTAGACCTCGTTCCTCATAGATGAGCTTTAGCATTGCGTCTATATCGGAATTATCGAGCACAAGAAAATTCTTGGGATATTGAACGGCGTTGCTGTCCTCCTGCAAAATTGACACGCAAAAGCTATGGAAGGTGCTTATATAGCCGGTGTCGTTATCGCCGGTAAGCACGCGTATACGCTGCTTCATCTCGTTTGCGGCCTTATTGGTGAATGTAGCGCAAAGAATATTGCCCGGCAGCACGCCGATGTCGTTTACAAGATAAGCGAACCTGTGAGTGAGCGCGCGGGTCTTGCCGGAGCCCGCGCCCGCATAAACGCGGACGAAGCCTTCGGTTGCGGTCACGGCGGCAAGCTGCTCCGCATTAAGATTTTCAAGTATCGCGCTCAAAATTCGCCTTTAAGAAGCTCAAAAAGCGCCGCGCATTCCTCATCGGAGAGCGTTACGCCCTTGCCCATCTTTTCATGATCGGGCGACCACTCCCTAATATCGTATTTGGGAGCGCGTCCATTCCATGAAACGCGGTTAACTTCCTTTGTCCAGCCCTTTGACGATTCAGACAGCGTGCCTATATGCTTTACTATGTCAAATTTCAATTCATCCATGGCTCTTCTCCAAAAAAATTATTTCATCATATCCCGTTTGCGAGTCAAACTGAGCATCATACTCATATTCATCGAGTATGCCAAGCACCAGCTCGCAGGTGGTGTTTATTATGCAGCCTTCAGTCAGGTGGCCCCCTATTACGGATAAATCCTGCTTTGAAAGCGCAATGTGCACATGACAGCGTTTCTCGCTCACAGTGCCCATCAGCGAAACTATTTCCGCGTGCTCATTTATCTGCCTTATATTCACGCCGGACGCATCCCTAAGCCTGGCGCTTGACACGCAGCCTACGGCACAAAGCACTATGCCCGCTTTAATGTGCTCCTTTTGGCAAACGGCAGTTATGCTCTTTAATAGATCGTCCCCTCTATGAAGGCGAACGCAATGCTCCCTCATTTTTATGCCCATTGCTTTCGTTTACGAAAGCATCCCTTCAAATTTTAACCGCAGGTTGAAATTGGGAATTGAGGCAGGTTTTGCGCAGGCAAAATCGTTTGCTCTTAGCTTTGAAAGCTGCTTTCAAGCTTGCCTCGCCTCCCCGCGCGCCCTTCGCCGCTCCTCACGCCGCTTTATGCGCTCAGTCTCCCGCTCGCAATACGGCGAAGTGTTTTTTTCTTTATGAAACGCGCGGCAGCTTTCACAATCGCCATGCCTTGCGCACCTTTGTTTTTTGCATTTGCAGCATTGCTCCATAAACCGCCTCCGCAAGCATTATATCATAGTTCAAGCGCCATCAAAAGCTGCGCGGCGTACGTCCCATCGCGATACTTAAATGAGCGCTCCTGCCTTCCAAAGGTAACAAAGCCATATTTTTCATATAGCCTTATGGCGTTTTTATTGGTTGCAACCACCTCTAAATCGAGCTGCTCATAGCCCGCAAGCCGCGCGGCCGCGATAATTTCCTTCATTACGGCGGTGCCTATGCCAATATTCCAAAACCTCTGTTTTATGGAAATGCCAAATTCGCCCCGATGAGCGTATCTTTCATAGGGTGCAGCGGGATTGACGCCCGCGCTCGCGGCAAGCTCACCATCGACATACGCCGCCACCATAAAGCCGCGCTCGGAGGCAGCGAGCTTATTTAAAAACTCGCGCTCGGCTTCCTCCGTCATAGTTATCTCATCGGCATAGCGAGCCATATTATCGGTTTCGCCGGAGGTGAGCCTTAGGTGCTCAAGCATTTTTGCGGCGTCATTCTCATCGGGACTTTTGAGCGTGCATGCCATGCCGTTTTTTAATATGATTGTTTTTTCTTTTATTTTCATAAATACCTCATTTTTGCGAGATCATATTTGAATATATACTGCTTTCAGGCTCGCCGCCCTTTATGTATTCGGCGTTTACAAGCTTGCGATAAAATTTTTCCGCGCCGTTCACCCAGCCTATTATCGCGTAGCCATAGCCAAAATCGCTCATGGCGCCAAGCGTTCTTAAAAGCAGCGCCGCGCCTATATTTTTGCCGCGCTCGGAGGCAAGCACGCCCGTGGGACCGAAAAAGCCCTTGGCGGAAGCATCGTAACAGGCGAAGCCGAGAAGCTTACCATTGCGTGTGGCAATAAAGCATTTTTCCTGAAACAGTGCCTTTTCCACCTCGTAAGCCCAACGCAGCGAAAAATTGAGGCGCACGAAACTCAAAATGGCGGCTTTATCGCCTATAAACGCCTTTTTAAGCCTGACTCCCTCCGCAAGCGGCGGCATTGGCGGCAAATTATTTAGATTTGCTATCATGTCTGCGGAATATTTTCCCATGTGATATAATCCTCACATTTTTATTTTATTATAGCATAAAAGCTGATTTGTGATATACTAAATTGATTTTTTAAGAGGATGCTTTCGTAATCGAAAGCTATGGGCATAAATATGAAAGCAAAATGGTGGCACGATAAAATAGCCTATCAAATATATCCAAAGAGCTTTTGCTGTTCAAACGGAGACGGCATTGGCGATATTCCCGGCATAATTTCCAAGCTCGATTATTTAAAGAGCCTCGGCATAGACGTAATTTGGCTCTCACCCGTATATCGCTCGCCATTTATGGACGAAGGCTACGATATATCGGATTATTATGATATTGATCCCGTGTTTGGCTCCATGAACGATATGCGCACGCTCATTTGTGAAGCGAAAAAGCGCGATATGCACATACTCATGGACCTGGTGGTGAACCATTGCTCGGATAAGCACCAATGGTTTCAAAAGGCACTTTCAGACCCCACCGGCGAATACGCAGATTATTTCTATATCCGCAAGGGCAAGGCGGGCGGCCCGCCAAGCAATCTTGGCACATATTTTGGGGGCAGCGCCTGGGAGCGAATAGGCGACAGCGAATATTTTTACCTTCATTTATTCAGCAAGGGGCAGCCGGATCTAAATTGGGAAAATCCCCGCGTGCGCCGCGAGATATATGATATGGTGAATTTTTGGCTTGACATGGGGCTTTCCGGCTTTAGGCTGGACGCTATTATAAACATAAAAAAGGACACAAGCTTCCCCGACTATCCCTCCGCCCGCGCAGACGGGCTTGCAAGCCCCACATGCGCACTCGCACGCGATAACGGCGTGCTTGACCTTTTAGATGAATTGAGCCGAAAAACATTTAAAAAGCATGATGCGCTTGCCATTGCGGAGCTTTTTGACTATAGAAAGAGCGACCTTGCGCGCTATATAGGCGATAGCGGCTGCTTCTCGACCATATTTGATTTTAATGAGGTCTGCCTTGGGCACACTAAAAACGGCTGGTACGATACCGTGCCGATAACCGCCAAGGCATACAGAGACGCAATGTTCAAGAGCCATAGCCTAAGCGATAAAATAGGCTTCGTGGCCAACATAATCGA
>CAZUUR010000002.1:10312-24983 GCA_964622815.1 uncultured Oscillospiraceae bacterium
TAAGCCGCTATATTCCCGCCGGCTGCCTTAACAGCGCTTCAAAAAAGCTTCTCGCGCTTATCCTGCTCACAAGGCGCGGGCTGCCTTTTATATATCAGGGTCAGGAAATAGGCATGGAAAACTGCCCGTTTTTAGATATAAGCGAATTTGACGATATTGCCACGAAGAACCAGTATGCCATAGCGCTTGGTGCTGGCTTAACCGAAAGGGAAGCGCTCGAAGCGGTTTGCAAATTCAGTCGCGACAATTCACGCACGCCATTTCAATGGAGCGACGTGGAAAACGCGGGCTTTACATCGGGTACGCCGTGGCTAAAGGTGAACCCGAACTATTCAAAGCTCAATTTAAAAGCTCAGCTTAACGATGATAACTCCGTTTTCAGCTTTTACAAACGGCTTATCGCGCTAAGAAAAAGCGAGGAATACGGCCAAACGCTCACATTTGGCGAGCTTGAGCCAGCGTATCTTGACAATGACGAAATAATAGCGTTCTACCGCAGGCATAACGGCAAAACGCTATTAAGCATATCAAATTTCAGCACGCGGGCTAACGAGCTTGCCATAAGCTCCTCAGCCGCGCGCGTGGTGATAAATAACATGGGCTCGCTCGCCCTCTTGGACGATACGCTCACGCTTGAGCCGTATCAAGCGGTATTGCTTGAGCTTTAGCCCACAAAGCCGCTTTGCGAGGTGGACGAGAAATCACCCGTGGTTGTGCTGGTTTTAATATTATACACATAGCCGCCTTCAAAGTAATACGAATCGGACTTTGAATATGTGCCGTTGCTGCCAAAAGCCTTATCATCGCCAAGCCATTTTGTGCCGGACGCGATTTTAAGCACATAATTGCCGGGCTCAAAATACATATTGCCCGATGTGTTAGGCTCAAGGAAAAGCAGTCTTACGGGCGTGCCCTTAGTGTTATTCGCATGATACAGCTTATAGCAGGACGCTTTGCTTCCCGTTGATAGGCTAAGCTGCACACTGCCGCCGCCGGAAATATTAACGGGTCTTAGCTCCGGCATAACGGTTATGGCGCATGTTGCGGTGCCGCCCTTTTTGGTTGTTACGGTTATCGTAGCCGTTCCGGACGCTATGGCCTTAACAACGCCCTTGGAGCTTACCGTTGCGACTGAATTATTGCTGCTCGTCCACGAAGCGCCCGACGGCGTGGCTTTTAGCGTGAGCGAATCGCCAACGGCTATACTGGCGGCCGTCTTTGAAAGGGTAACATTTTCGGCGGTGGGCGTTACGCCTGAGATATTGAGCGTAAGGTCAACATATTTTGCAATTTTAAGCGTTACGACGAACGGCTGCTGAATTTTTGAAATATCGCTATCAAATGTAACGGTAAATGTGTTGCTCGATTTTGCGTATTTGACGGATTTTGCCTTTGCGCCTCCAGATACTGTGATGTCCTTTGATTTTGCGGCCGCAGCGCCGTATTTATCCACGGCGTATGCATGACCGGAGGCGTATTGGTCGGCCAATGTAAAGCTAAGCTCATTATATGTTATGCTTGCACTCTGTGGGCTTGTATTTGAGGCGACGGGCGGCAATAGCATAAGCTTGCGGGCCTGGGAATAGGTCTTTACGCCGCTGACTGTATCCGTAACGCAGCAATAAACATATTTGCCCGCCGTATCCTTTGTGGCGGTGGCGGTAAACGTTGCGGCGGTCTGCCCCTTAATTTTTGAGCCCTTGGTAGGCGATTTGGCCATGCCGTCCGATACGGATTTAGTGTAGAGCCATTGATAGGTGAAATTGCCGCTGCCGCCTGAAACCGTTACCGCGGCGCTATAATCAGGCGTTGCAACAATTTGCGAAGGGTCGTTAATAGAAACCGTGACCTGCGGATAATCGTCCGCCAGCGTAAGCGCGGGCAACAGCATTATAAGCGCTAGGGCGAATATTAGACATGATCTTAAGCGTTTCATTATTGTGACCATAGCTTTCGTTTACGAAAGCATCCTTTCATCGGAATTGAGGCAGGTTTTGCGCAAGCAAAATATCCGCCGCTTTCGGCGGATAAAGCCTCAAAGCGCTAGTTTGAAAGTTCACTTTCAAACTTATTACCTCCCCATGTTTTTTTCAGTATATCAGGCGTAACATAAAAAAGGGTGTGCAGCCTGCACACTCCTTTACGCTTTCACCGTATTTTCACAATTATGAGGTCTTGCTACACCACCTGAAAAAGATAGAATTTTAGATAATCCGTTTCCGGCACGTTTAAAAGCACTGGGTGATCGGGGGACTGGCGGCGCGCTTCTATGAGCTTTAGCGATACATTAGCGTCATGCGCGGCAGAAATGAGCATTTTGATGAAAAGCTCGCTTGGCATAAAATGCGAGCATGAGCAGGTGGCAAGATAGCCGCCGCGCGGCAGAAGCTTCATCGCGCGAAAGTTAATTTCCTTATAGCCGCGCTCCGCGCCCTTTACAGCCTTACGGCTCTTTGTGAAAGCAGGCGGGTCGAGAATGATAAAATCATAAGCGGCATGCTTTTCAATAAGCTCCGGCAAAAGGTCGAACACGTCCGCGCAGACAAAATCCATCTTATCCTCAAGCCCGTTAAGGCAGGCGTTCGCACGCGCCATTTCAACCGCGCTTTTTGATATGTCCACCGCCGTAACATGCTCCGCACCACCCATGACGGCGTTTAGAGCAAAAGAGCCTGTATGCGTGAAGCAATCGAGCACGCGCTTGCCTTTAGCAAGCTTTGCAACCATCAGCCTATTATACTTTTGATCGAGAAAAAAGCCCGTCTTTTGGCCATTTTCAACGTCCACAGTGTATTTGACGCCATTTTCGATTATCTCAACGACTGGCGAAGCCGCGCGGCCAATAAATCCGCTCTCATACCAGCCCTTATGCGCGGCAAGCCCCTCGAGTGCGCGTATCTGCGCCTCGTTACGCTCAAAAATGCCGTTCACCTCGTCCCCACCCTCCTTGAGCACACGGCATATAAGAGAGTAGAGCATATCCTTGCGCTGCTCCATGCCAAAGGAAAGTACCTCGCAAACGAGAATATCGTTATATTTATCCACAGTAAGCCCCGGCAGACCGTCGGCTTCGCCGAATATTAGTCTGCAACAGGCAAAATCATCACCCATTACGGTGCGGCGATAATCTATGGCATATTTAATGCGGCGATAGAAAAAATCCTCGCTAAAGCTTTCATTTGCGTTATTCGATAATATTCTCAAGCGTATCTTGCTTTTTTCGCTTAGAATACCCGTGCCAAGATACGCACCTTTTTCAGACAGCGCATCTATTAACGCCCCGTTTTGATATTCACCCTCGATTTTCTCTATTTCGTCGTCATACACCCAAGGATGGCCGCCCTTTAGCGCCGCCTCCGCCTTTTTGGTGACTGTGGCGCGCGGAAAACTTCTTTCGTTTTTCATAATTTTTTTATTAGCTCCGTATACGTTTCGCGCTCTGAAATTAACTGCACATAATAATCTATAACGCCGTCGAGTAAGCCTATTCTTAGCTGCTCAACCATTTTGCAATCTAAATCATAAAGCGATGTTAGCCCCATATTGCCCAAAACGCCCTTTAGCGTGTGCGCATACTCAAACGCGCTTTTAGCGTCGTTATGGGAAAGCGCAAGCCCAAGCTTCTTGAATGCGGGATCATTTATGGCTTCATCAAGCAGGGAAACATAAAACTCCTCATCGTTAAGGAATCTTTCCATAACGCCTTCAATATCGCAGCCCTTGGCTTTAAGCTTTTCAACAACAGTATTCATTGCATAATCCAATCTATAAGATGAATAATAGTTTATCACATAATTACCTTTATTTGTATACCAATATATGTTTATCTTTAAATTTACACATTGTTAGCAGACCCAACGGGAAAAACGAGTTATAATATATTTATGATTAAAGAAAGGAAGCTTTTATAAACGGAAGCTTATAATTATGAGGAACCTAACTATATTAGCCGCTTTCACCGCGGCTCTTGCGCTATTGTTCACCGCATGCGCGGCGCCCGTCTCTCAACCCGGCACGCAGATCACCCCAGAGCCTGAGATAGCCGCCGCTTCCACGGCTAAGCCAACCGTTCCCACGGCCGAGCCTTATCAAACAGTCGCGCCCACCGAGCCGGTATCGCAAGCCGTTCCGGGCGATGATTCGGCAGTGCTTAAAAAGCTCAATTATATGATGCCGGTGTTTGATTCCATCGCTCGCGGTATCAGCCAAGGCAACGAGTATAATCCCGCCGACAATGAGTTTTTTTGGAGTGTGCTATATCTGTGCGCAGTCAACTGGGGTTACACAAATCCGCTAATAGAATACGGTGAAAACGCCGTATCCGTGCCGCGTAAAGCCATGCAGGAGCTTGCCTCTGCGATGTTTTTTGATTACGACGATCTAACCCAAGTGCCTCAAAGCCTGAGCAGCTCCATAAGCTATGATGATGGCATGGACAGCTATTTTCTCTCGCTCTCGGATATGGGTGATATGTACACCTGCCTTGACGGCTATTTTACCGAGGCCGATGGCAGCATAACGGCGAAGGTTGGCATGTACGCCCCCGCTGACGGCCTTGTTGGCACGGCGTCCTTCTCGCTCGCGGACAATGCCTATGCAAGCGGAATTGCGGACGCAACCTATTATTACAGCGTGAAAGCCGCGAGCATAGAGGCCGCCAACCCAAAGCTCTGGCAGGCGTTTGACGGCAGCGAAGCTGAATATACCGCTGCCGACGGCATGAGCATAAAAATCAATATCGCAACGGACGAGGAAGCCTATTTTACCACCGTCGATTTTGAAGTGAACGGAGCAAAACAGCAGCAGACGCTTGATTTTTATCTCTATAACATGGCCTGCCATATTTCAGACCCTGACGATGCGGACAGCTGTGTGGAGCTTTATGTTTCAGGCGACGTCGGCTCTGACGATTATTCAACCTTTGTTTACCGTATTGACGCGACTGGCATTTCAATGAGCGAGTTAAACGGCCGTGCCGAAGCGCTCAACTCATTGGGCGGCGTCATAGTTGAAGCATACGCGGACGTGCTTGGCACTTACAGCGCCACGGCTGTTTACACAAGGACGAGCAATCTAACCTTTGAGCGCACATCGGATTACGCGATTATCGCACCAGGCAGCTCGCCGCTAACTGTGCAAAGGGACGGCCTCAATGTGATAATCGAACACGCCGATGGCAGCATTGAGGACGCCGTTCTTAATTCCGGCATACAGCTCACCCCATACGAAACGGACGCTGAAAGCTATTGCAGGCTGCTTCTTGCTGACGGGCGCAGGGCATATATAGATATTTCGCCGGACACCGAAAACTGGGGTTGGCTCATAGACGGTATAAGCGAGCGCGAATGGTTCGGGGAATTGCCGTATTCGGGCTAAAAGCGCCGGACCGCCGCGAAAAAGAACGCTCAGGCGTTCTTTTTTCGCTACATACAGTGCGGCTGACGCTTAATATAATGGACAAGTTCAAGGAAATATATTATCATACAAATAAATACAAATACTTTGGAGGGCGTTTATTCTGCGCAAGCATCATAGCGCAGCGCAGATTATTTAACCTCCCGGAATAAATCGGCAGCGGACGCTTTTAAGCTTGGAGCTTTACACTAGCCCTTTATGACCAAGCCATGGACAAGGCGGTAAAACCCTGCGCCGCCGCATTGTTATCCGCGCGAGCTGCGCTGAGCTTTACAAGCTTGACTGAGTTGATACTAACTCGGATAAAAAAGAAAGAGAGCTGATAAAATGAAAAAGCAAATTACGGGCATGGCAATGTGTGTGTGTGTGCATAGCGCTGTGTCCGCTGCTTTTTTCGGCGTGTACAACGCAGACCGCCCCTACGCCAAGCTCCGCATTGACCCCGACGGCGCTTTCCTGCGATCTCCCGCACGCGGTAGCGGAAACAGAGCCCGCCAATTACGGTGTAAGCGTTGAGGTAGAGGTTGACGGCGCGATAGTAGACAACTACTCGCGTGCTGAGGAGATAAATTTCGAGCCTGACGAGCCGTATACGGCCGTCGATGGAATCGTTACGTTCCGCTCAGACAATATGCGCTCCGGGGCAAGCATCGGCGAAGCCGTTGTGATAAGCCGCATGCTCTCCCAAGCGTGGGTCGTTGAAACAGGCGAACTTGGCAGAAGCGATGTGGACGGCTCGACCGACCGCGTTTGGAGCGGCAGCGGCTGGGTGGGTCAGCCGTTGATAGTAAAGTGGCCAGCAAGCGTGAAGCAGCACATGAATATGTACGACTGGGCAAAGGCGGACGATAGCCTAGTTGAGGTTATCTATGCCACGATGGATGGCAATATCTACTTTCTGAACCTCGCCAACGGCAGAGCAACGCGCGATAAGCTTTTTCTCAACAAGCCCTTTAAGGGAGCAGGCTCGCTTGACCCGCGCGGTTATCCGCTGATGTATCTTGGCTCGGGCGACATATATGCCAACGAAGCGCAGAAATCCCGTGCCATGATCGTTTCGCTCATAGATTGCACGGTGCTCTATGAATTTGGCAAGCAAAACGATGAGTTTTCGCTGCGCGACTGGCACGCATACGACAGTGCGCCGCTCGTCGATGCGGACACCGATACGCTTATCTACCCCGGCGAAAACGGCATTGTCTACACGATGAAGCTCAATACGCAATACGACGAGGCTGCCGGCACGATCTCCGTTAATCCTACGCAGACTGTGAAGCTCCGCTATACAGGCAGCCGCTCCACCTATCCTAAAAGTACGACTGCGAGCGACAACAAGTTTTGGCTCGGCTATGAGTCCAGCGCTTCTATTCTTGGGGGATACGCCTATCTTGGCACAAATGACGGCTTCCTGCAATGCATCAACCTCAACACCATGCAAATGGTCTGGGTGCAGGACATGCAGGACGACACAAACGGCAGCCCCGTGCTGGAGCTTGATCTGCCCAACCGTGCGGCGTACATATATATCGGGTCGTCGCTACACTTTACGGCGGATTCGGATATGCTCGGAACTGTGCCGTTTATGAAGGTAAACGCCATTACCGGCGAGGTAATGTGGAAGCATGAAGAACAGGTCAGCACAAGATCCGGCGTATCCGGCGGCATACAGGCCACAGCGCTGCTCGGCAAGGGCGTAATTGACGATCTCGTTATAATCCCGTTTGCTCGCGTGCCCACCGAGGACTCCGGCATGCTCATGGCGCTTGATAAAGACACGGGTGACGTGCGCTGGATATTTTTGATGGAGAAATATACCTGGAGCTCTCCGGTGGCGGTCTACGATACGTCCGGAAACGCATACATCGTGGTTTGCGAGGGCAGCGACACCGGCGGCAAGGTTTTTCTTCTCAACGCTATGACAGGCACGCTTATAAACACCTTTGACACGCATGCAAATATAGAAGCGTCCCCCGCAGTATACGGCAATATGATCGTGGTGGGCACTCGCGGCAGAAAAATCTGGGGCATACAGATAAAGTAAACGCACGCGTCGGCAAAGCATAAGAACACAGGAGGATTCAAGCCATTGGAAAACACAACCTTAAACCATTCAGACGTGTGCAAAGCCAAACGGCAAAAAAGACGCTGGCCGTATCTGCTCGCTGGCGGACTTATGGCCGCGGATACGCTTTTTGCGTCTAGAATATCAAATTTAAATTTTGGAGTGTTAGCCCCATTGATACTGGGAGTGCCGCTCATAATCTTTGGTCTGACGCGCAAAAGCCCTTTTTGGCAAAAGTGTGTGCCGCTAATAATTACGAGGATCGCCGCGGTTTGCTATTCGCTGCTGGTTGCCCTTCTTGCCGCTATGAGCATATATTGCATTTATATAAAGGCAGCCCCCGTTAAGCCTAATGTCGATGCTGTTATTGTGCTTGGCGCGGCGGTGCATAACGATGTGCCCTCGGTTACCTTAACCTACCGTGTGGAAAGAGCCGCGCAGTATGCCGCGGACAATCCTAATGCGCTCATCGTAGTGTCAGGCGGGCAAGGGCCGCAGGAGAACAGAAGCGAGGCGAGCGTCATGCGTGAAATGCTGGTGGCTCTTGGCATAGGTGAGGAGCGGATAATTATTGAGGATACCGCAGGAAGTACGCTTGAAAATTTTGCATTTTCCAAAACCTTACTCAATGATAGATTGGGAGATAGCATAAGCGTAGCTGTCGTCACCGACGCTTACCACACATTTCGGGCGCGGCTCATAGCGCAAAAAGTAGGCTTTACAGACGTTACCTGCCTGCCATCTAAAAGCGTGGAATGTTTGATACCCAATTTTTACCTGCGTGAGCTGGCGTCCATAGCAAAAGCGCTCGTGACAGGCAACATATAAAACCTCAAAGGGAACGGCCAAATAACCGAAGGTTCGTTATGTTGGCCGTTCCCTATTTCTATAATTACCGGTGCAAAGCGCATGATTTGCTATTTTGCACAAAGCTGTTTTTTATCCAGCATATCCATGCCGCGCGCAAGCAGCACAAGCTCTGATTGCAGACAAAACACATTTATGGCTGTCAAGAGAAAATCCATAACAAGATCTATGCTGATAGCTAGCGCAATGCCCGGAGTGGGGATACCCAACTGAAGGAACAGTATCGTGTAGCCGGAGAGTGCGCCGCCGGGGATAGGCGGCGAAGCAATGGCCAAAATGCCACTTACCAGCACCGCTATGAGCAGCCACATTGGCGTAATAGCAACACTATACATCTCGCCGATGCATAGAGCAGAGATTAAGAACGCTATAGCCCTGAGCGGCATAAAGAGCACCTGACCAAGCGGAACGCCGAAATCGACAAGCTTCTGTGAAATGCCAAGCTTGCGCTTGCAGGTTTCCGTATTAACAGAAAATGCCGCGGCAGCAGAAGCGGTGCTTATCGACACAAGGAATGTTGGAAAAAGCTTTTTAAAGAGCAGTGATACGGGCACTCCGGTTTTGTGTGAAACAATAAAGGCATAAATTGCAACAATAAATATGATCACTGCAATGCAAAGCACTACCTGCTTACCTGCGCCACTTAGCCTTTCAAGCCCGCCTGAAATGCAAAGGTCGAGAACGCAGGTAAATATAAACAGCGGCACCAACCGCCCTATGGCGGACATGATAAGCTGTACAAGGCTATGTAATTGCTCCGCTATCTGTGCAAGGCCTGACACCTTTTTGCCCAGCACCAACGCTCCAACGCCGCACGCGCAGCCCATGAATATAACCTGCAACGCATTACCTTCAATGAATGGAGAGATAATATTTTTTGGCACAATATCAAGCAGCATTTGATATATCGTCAGCGCCGCCGCGCCTTTACCCATGCCGCCCGTTGACATCTGCACGGGAAATAGCCACACCGTGGCAAGCAGCACGCCTATTAGCGAAATGAACGTGATAATTATGAAGCGCAACACGAGCTTAGTGCTCACTTTGCCCAGGAGCGCAATGTCTCCAATGCTGTAAATGCCAGAGCACACCGCAAGGAATATCATTGGGGTGGCTATGGTGGAAAGTAGATTGAGCAGCGTTGCAAACAACGGCGATACTATGTTTGTGGATACCGCGCTGCGTGTCTGTGCCGGCAAGACCGATAGCAGCGCCGCTGCAGCAAGCGCCAGCACTATCGCTGCTATAACTGGAATAATAGGATTATGCGGCTTGCCCGGTGGCGAGAGCAGCACTTCGTTGACGCCGTTATTATATGAGAACTGTGCCGCCAAGCCAAGCCGCGCAAGCAGGCTTCGCCCGTCCGCAAAATCAGCGTCGTCCTCCTGTGCCTGATACGGATCGGTGCGTTCACCCACCGCCGTAAGCGTCACATATGGGCGAGAAAACCGTTTGCGGCAGATAATGGCGCACTCTTTCTGAGCGCCTAAACCGCTTTGCCATGCACTCATTATCTCCTCAACGGACAAGCGGCAGCGGGTAATCTCTTTGCTTGGAGTGCCCTGCGCTACAAGAAACGCCTGCACATACTCGCTGGCCTCGTCAATAGAGCTGTTTTCAAGCGCGTATACTTTTTTTCAAATGAAGCCTTCTGCATAGATTACCTCACTGGAATATATATAATATTCATAATTATAACATATATCCGCAAATTAACTAGCCAAAATTTACACAGTACCCCCGAAGCATTCCGCCGCTCCGAACTGCTTTTCGGCGCTCTATTTGCCGTTCAAAAGCTTTCTTATGCTGCGCCAATCGGGGCAGAATTTATCGAGATAGGCCTTGAATGTGGCGTTATGGCTTTTTTCAATAAGGTGCGTAAGCTCGTGTATCACAACATATTCTATGCATTCCCTTGGCCGTGCGGCAAGGCGTGTGTTGAGCGTTATGCGCTTTTTTTGCACGTTGCAGACGCCCCAGCGGGTTTTCATTTCGCGAAAGCGCCACTCAAGTGCGTGCTTGCCGACTATGGCCTCGTCCTTTAAAATAAGCTCCGGAAGCATTTGCTCAAGCACACCGATATAGAGCTTGCGCATTAAAAGCGCGCGCTCCTCAAGGGTGCTGTTGGGCCTGACATAAAGCGTAATCACTCCGTTTTCAAGCGCGGCGCGTGGCTTGTTGCTGCTCTCAATAACGTCTAGCGGCAGCAGCATGCCGAGCAGTTCCACGCTCTCGCCCTTAATATTTTCATTCACTGGACGCTTTTGTTCGCTTATACGCGATATGTGCTTTTTTATCCACTGCTCGCGCGAATGGACAAAACCGGCGATCTCCGCCTCGCTCGCGCGGTACGGCGCTGAAACCAGCACGTCGCCATTAGGCGGAGTCACCTTTATATACATATTTTTGATGCGCTTTCGCGTAACCGCCACGCTTATGCCGTCTATAACAATGTTTTTCATTCGCACTCCCCCTGTCATGCTAAATATGATACCACGTGTTGCGCGCAACACGGCAAATATATTTTAGCACGAGCTTAAAGCGCGCGCTTATAACATATACTTACAAAAATCTTCGTGCTATAATTAAGCGATATTAACGTGGAAGGAGCACAAAAAATGGATTTTGAACAGAAACTTGCAGCTTTTTCGGAGCTAGTTGTAAAATACGGCATTAACGTGCAAACAGGCGAGGAAGTGTCGATAAACAGCCCGATAGAGTGTGCGCCGTTCGCGCGCAAGCTTGCAAAATACGCGTATGAGCTGGGCGCGAAATACGTTGAGGTTAACTATGGGGACGATGAAATTGCCAAGCTTAATTACAATTACGCCACCACCGACGAGTTGTGCGACATACGCAAATGGCGCAAGATAAAGGCAAAGGAAAGCGTCGAGCGCAAGATGAGCCGCATATCCATATATAGTGAAGATCCTGAGCTTTTGGCCGGTATTGACCCGCACAAGATAGCGTCCGTAATGAAGGCGACAAGCATAGCCATGAGACCCATGCGCGAGGCTACTTCAAATAACACCGTGAAGTGGTGCGTGATAAGCGTGCCGAACGTGATATGGGCAAAGAAGCTATATCCCAAGATGAGTGAAAAAGCCGCCATGGATAAGCTGTGGGAGGATATTTTCACCACCATGCGCGTGAACACTGAAAACCCTGTAAAGGCGTGGGCTGAGCATACCGACAAGCTTCAAAAGCGCTGCGACTTCCTCACAAGCCACCAGTTCAAGGCGCTTAAATACACCAATTCCATAGGCACGGACTTTACCGTGGAACTTCCAGAAAACCACCTTTTTCTTGGCGGAAGCGAAAAATCCAAGGACGGCTGCGTATTTATTGCAAACATGCCCACCGAGGAGGTTTTCTCAGCGCCGCTTCGCACTGGCGCGGAGGGCAGGCTAGTATCTGCTATGCCGCTTTGCCACAACGGCGTTCTTATAAATGATTTCTTCATGCAATTCAAAAACGGCCGCGTGGTTGACTTTGGCGCAAAGCAGGGCTATGAAACGCTAAAGGGCATAATCGAGACCGATGAGGGCAGCCATTACCTTGGCGAGGTGGCGCTCGTTGGCTACAACAACCCCATTCGCAATCTTGACATGCTGTTTTTAAACACGCTCTTCGATGAAAACGCAAGCTGCCATTTCGCGCTCGGCAAAGGCTATCCCTGCGTTAAGGGAGGCGACAAGATGAGCGCTGCGGAGCTTAAAAAGGCAGGCGTAAACGATTCGCTTACGCATGTTGATTTCATGATTGGCACAAGCGACCTTAGCATAGTTGGTATAGAAAAGAACGGCGATCAAATCGAGATAATGAAAGACGGAGATTTCGTTATCTAAGCGGCAAAAGTTGCGGTCGAGTCTTGACTCGACCGCTTTTACTATATAATTTTGTATTCATACAAAAATTCCTCTACCGCCGCTATATAAGCCTTGCTGTCTGACGGATAGCTGCATGCGTGCGCGGCGTCGGGAAAGGTTTTTATCATTTTGGGGCCGGATTTTGCCCGATAAACCTCATTTACCATGTATGAAGGCACAAATGTATCATTTTCACCGTGAATAAAGAGCACTGGCAAATTATCGCACTTGGCTATCTCATTTTTTGGCACGACTTGCGAAAAATAAATTCCGCCGCGCAGCTTTGAAAGCAGGCTCGCAATGGCAAGGAACGGCTGACGCGGCAAATGATATATCGTGCGCATATTATACGCTAACTGGTCGCACAAAACGCTATAGCCGCAATCCTCAATAACGAAAGCGAGCTTATCGTCCATTGGCGCATGCATCATAACCGTGGCCGCACCCATGGATTCGCCGTGAGTGCCTATCACGCAGCCATCGCCGAAGCGTTTTCGCGCCCAGGCGATAACCGTGCATAGATCCCGGGCTTCATAATAGCCCATGGTGGTGGGCGCTTTATCGCTGTGACCGTGATTGCGGTGATCATATAAAAGGCAGTTAAAGCCCAAGCGCCTAAACATTTCAACATACATGCCGCTGCCTATTGTGCTGCTTGTATAGCCGTGGACTATCACAACAACGCGCTCCATGCCATCGCTAAACGCGGGCGCGTCCTCGCGCTTTGGTATTAGCATGCAGCACAGATTATACCCATACCTGGATTGCAGAGTGAAATTTTCCTTTGGATAACTATCAAACAAGGGCTTATCAAGCCTGTTATTCTTTAGAGCATAAGCTATGCACTCATCATAGCTGTTCACCTTCGGGCGCACCACAAGGCTTGATAGCAACCACGAAACGGTGAAAATCGCCGCCACAGCTATGCCTATAATTATTAAAAGAAGCGTCATAGAAGCACTTTCCTTTCACTTTGACTTATTATATCACATAAATCAAACCATTTTGGATAGGCCAATATAGATCAATGTTTTCGCGATTGTGAAAATATTGTAGACACAGCCTATAAGCGCTTGAAAAAGAAATATTTGTGTATTATAGTTTATTAGCACTCGAAAGTTGCGAGTGCTAATTTCTACCGGAGGTATGCATGGCAATGGCAAAAAAACAGTTTAAAACAGAATCAAAGCGCATATTGAACCTTATGATTAACTCCATATACACGCACAAGGAAATTTTTCTGCGCGAGCTTATTTCAAACGCGAGCGACGCTGTAGATAAGCTTTATTTTAAATCGCTTACCGATAACAGCGTTGGCCTTAACAGGGACGATTTTCTTATTCGCATAACGGCCGACAAGGCGGCGCGCACGCTCACCATATCCGATAACGGCATAGGCATGACTAAGGAGGAGCTTGAAAACAACCTCGGCACAATAGCAAAGAGCGGCACGCTCGCATTTAAGCAGGAGAACGAGCTAAAGGACGATGTGGATATAATCGGCCAGTTTGGCGTGGGCTTCTACTCCGCTTTTATGGTAAGCAGCAATATAAAGGTGATATCAAAGGCTTATGGCTGCGAGGAAGCTAACGAATGGGAGTCCGACGGCGAGGACGGCTACACCATGAAGGCCGCCGTTAAGGACAGCTTTGGCACAGATATTATTCTAACCCTCAAGGATGACGAGGACGACGAGAATTACTCGCGCTTCCTTGAAAATTACACAATATCCTCGCTCGTTAAAAAATATTCCGATTATATCCATTATCCCATAAAGATGATGGTTGAGCACTCGCACCCAAAGGAGGATAACGATAAGGAGTTTGAGACTCACATAGAAGACGAGACGCTCAACTCCATGATTCCGCTTTGGAGAAAGAGCAAGTCCGAAATATCGCAGGAGGATTACAATAATTTCTACAAAGAGAAATTTTACGATTATGAGGATCCTCTGCTCACAATACACACGAGCGCCGAGGGCGCGGTGACCTACAACGCGCTTTTATACATACCCAAGAAAGCGCCTTACGATTTCTTCACCAAGGAATACAAGCGCGGCTTGCAGCTATACACCAGCGGCGTGATGATAATGGATAAATGCGAGGATCTTCTGCCTGAATATTTTGGATTTGTAAAAGGGCTTGTGGATTCATCAGACCTTTCGCTCAATATTTCCCGCGAAATGCTTCAGCATGACAGGCAGCTAAAAGCTATAGCGCTCAATCTTCGCAAGAAAATTAAATCCGAGCTTATAAAGCTGCTTGAAAACGACCGCGAGAAATACGACGAATTTTATGAAAGCTTTGCGCTGCCAATAAAGTACGGCCTGTATTCGGGCTATGGCATGAACAAGGAGTTTTTGCAGGAGCTTGTTATGTTCTACAGCGCTGAAAAAGGCAAGCGCGTAACGCTCAAGGAATACGTTGAGGCTATGCGCGAGGATCAGAAATACATCTAC
>CAZUUR010000002.1:24993-27696 GCA_964622815.1 uncultured Oscillospiraceae bacterium
ATTGAACGCGCAATTAAGCTGCCGCAAACGGAGCTTGTGCGCGACAAGGGCTACGACATACTCATCATGACGGACGGTGTGGACGAATTTGCCGTGAAGATGCTCGATAAATATATGGAGAAGGAGTTTAAATCCGTTGCGGACAACGACCTTGATATATCTACCGAGGAGGAGAAAAAGGCGGCAAAGGAAAAGGGCGACGAGAATAAGGACGTACTTGATGCCGTATGTAAAGCGCTAGACGGATTTGTTAAAGAGGTTCGCCTTTCATCGAGGCTCAAGAGCTCGCCCGTGTGCCTCACAAGCGAAGGCCCGCTTTCAATAGAAATGGAGAAGGTGCTTTCCACAATGCCCGTCAAGGGCGAGGCCAAGGCCGAGCGCATACTTGAGATAAATCCAGAGCATAAAATATTCGCGGCAATGTGCGCGGCGAAGGACGATGAGTCCAAGCTCAAGAAATACGCAAAGCTCCTTTATGATCAGGCGCTTTTGATAGAGGGATTGCCTATAGACGATCCGGTGGAGTTTTCAAACAGTATTTGTGAGCTGATGGTATAAAAACGGCACTTGGGCGCAGACGTGCTGTAAAGCGAAAAAAGCATCGAACAATTTGGGCGGTTTCCTTTATGGAAGCCGCCCAAATTGATTTTTACTTATAACGTTTCTCGTTGTTTGGTATATCAAGCCCTATTGTGCCGCCGGGGTTCATATTGTAATTGGGATCGAAATAATTTTTGAGAGCACGGAAAACGCCGTACTCATTTTTGCCAAGGCTGCCTTCAAGCCACGGGGCGAACATTTTGCCTATGCCATGGTGATGGCTCATTGAAGCACCGGAGCGCTGTATAGCGTCGAGTATGCTGGAATGATATTTTTTGAACTCCTCCGCGTCGCTCATGCGGGTGATAAAAATAAAATATAGGTTCGCGCCCTGCGGATAGCAGTGCGACATGTGAGTGGTGACTATGGTGTTTGGAAGCTTATGACAGACCTCGCGCACTTCCTTATGCACCTTTGCCATGTTGGACCAATTAACAGTGCATTCAAGCGTATCGGTGGTAACGCCGAAATCCATGAGAGTATCGCGTAGATATGGGTCTGTGAAGCGGCCGTGCTCCCAGCTTTTGCACACATAGCCAGTGAGGCTCATGCCGCTAAAGCGCCTTGCTATGCGGCGGATATTCCTTGCCACATTATTTGAAAAGCCTTTTTCGCCATCGGTAAAGCCAAGGAAAAGGCAGCGCTGCATATCCTTATAGCCAAACTTATCTAAAAGCGGCGCAAGCGGAGTTTCATCTACATTATAAAGATGAAGCATGAGGCTCGTCTCCTCGGGGTCTGAAAGCCTGAACACCGATGAAAAGCCCGCTTCGCACTGCATCATCTCGCGCGCGGCGGCCATGGCTGTTTCCCAATCTTTAAATATATAGCTAAAGCGCTTGCGATTTTGCGGCATATATCTAAACACCTTTAGCGTAACCTCGGTGAGCACGCCGAAAGCGCCCTCGCCGCCCATCATTATTTGGTTGATATTAGGCCCTGTCGCCTCGCGCGGATAATTACTGGTGACTATGTTGCCAATGGGCGTTGCATAACGCTGCGAAAGGACTATGTCTGTTATGCAGCCGTAATATGTGCTGTTTTGCCCCGCGCCGCGCGTGACGACCCAGCCGCCGACGCTGCTATATTCAAAAGACTGCGGAAAATGCCCGCATGTATATGCGCGTTTCGCGCCAAAGCGACCGACAGCGTCGTTTAGCGCTCCCTCAAGCTGCGGGCCTGACATGCCAGCCTGTACGGTTATGGTTTGGTCAACTTCATTGAACGATATAACCTTATTAAAGCGCTTTCGCATATCAAGCGAAACGCCGCCCTTTATCGGCTCTACTCCGCGTGTTACGCTGCTGCCGCCGCCATATACATAAAGCGGAATATTCTGCTCCGTGCAATACGCAACGAGCTTTTCCACCTGTTCAGCGGTATCCGGATAAATAACCGCGTCCGGCAGACTGTCTATCTTGCGCTGACGCAGGCGAAGCGCGTCGTAGCCGGTTTTACCGTAAGCAACAGCGAGCCTGTCATAATCCTCAAGCGACACAAAGTCCGCTCCTACTATATTTTTAAAGGCGGCAATGTGCTTTTCATCGAGGTTACAGGGCGCGTTGAGCTTCACCTCGTCCATGCCGGTATCGCCGGCATACGAGGCAAAATCCTCATCGGTCATTTGAAATTTTTCCTTCATCATGCGATAGAGCGATTCCTTGGGATATTTTACAAAGTCAGGATCGCCCCAGCGAAAAATTGAGCGATAGCTTCTTTCCGGTGCGCGGCTCTTTATCCACGCCGGCTCAAAATTCTTATACGGCTTAGTCATTTTTTTAACCATAGCTTTCGCTTACGAAAGCTTCCTTTCATCGGATTTACGGCTGGTTTTGCGCTGGCAAAATAGCGAAAGCTACAAAATCATCTTCCTATTTGCTTCATTTTTTTATACAAAGGCTCAAGCCTTGGATATATGCTGCAATACATATCAAACAGCTTCATATAAAGCTCGTGCTCACCCTTTTGCGGTGTGAACGTATCGCGGATATGCACCATTTTGCCGGCAGCCTCATCATAATCCTTATATATGCCCTTGGCCACGAACGCCGCCATAGACGCGCCAAGACCGCTGGCTTCATGCGTCTGTATGCGCTTTACGGG
>CAZUUR010000002.1:27706-30654 GCA_964622815.1 uncultured Oscillospiraceae bacterium
GGCCGAACATATCCGCCGTTATCTGGCATATCTCGGAGCTTTGCGAGCCGCCGCCCGCAACGAAAAGCGTATCAATCTTATAGCCGGAGCGCTTTTGCATTTTGTACATGCCCTCCATGAGCGCAAAGCCAAGACCCTCTATTATTGCGCGATATATGTGAACGCGGGTGTGAACATCGCTAAAGCCGATAACCGCGCCCTTGGCTTCCGGAGTAAGCAGACCCGGACTCCAAAATGGCTGCACCATAAGCCCGTCGCACCCGGCGGGCACCTCCTTTAAATGCTTGTTTAAAAGCTGCTCAGCGCTTTCTCCGGTGAGTTTTGCCTCCTCGCATTCCTTTTGCGCAAACTCCTTTTTGAACCATGAAATAAGCCAGTAGCCCCTATAAATCTGAATTTCCGGATTATACATATCATTTGGCACGGCGGGATACGCGGGCATAAATTGCTGCGGCTCTATATAATCGTGCGTTGCAAACTGTATCGTTGCGGTAGTGCCAAAGGAGAGCGCCGCTTTATTTGTGCTCGTAACAGACAAACCAAGCGTTTCGCAGGCTTTATCCGAGCCCGTGGCTATAAGCTCAAGCCCTTCTGGTATTTTAGTGAGCTCAGCGGCCGCTTTTGTTATGCGGCCTATAGTCTCGCCCGAAAGAACGAGGTCGCAAAGCTTTTCGTTGGGCACATCGCACACGCAGCGCGTTAACGCGCCCTTGCCCTGCCACTCGCGTTTTTTATAATCAAATGGCAGATGCCCTATCATATTGGCCGCCGAATCGGCCAGCTTTCCTGTGAGCTTATAATTAAGGTATGTTGGCACGAAAACTATTTTCTTTGTCTTTTTCCATATCTCAGGCTGGTTTTCCATTATCCAATTCACCATCGCCTGACGGTACTGCGATTTTATCACATTATCCATATTGATAAGCTTCACAAGGGTTTTAACAGCAAAGTTTATCTTATCGTCATTTTTGGCGCGGCGCTGATCGAGCCATATTATTATGTTCCTGAGCGGCTTTAGATTTTCATCAAGGCATACTATAGAATCGCGCATGGACGTGAGCGTAACGCCGATTACGCGGTCATAAAGCGCGCTGTACTCCTCATGAAGCTTATTTGTGGCTTCGCAGAGCATATCAAAATAAAATTCCGGCTCTTGCTCCGTCCAGCCCGGTTCGGGGGAGAAATAGGCTCTATCATATTTGCGCTGCACAAAGCCCTCTATTTCCCCTCTTTTATTCATGAGCATGGCTCGAAGGCTTTGCGTGCCAACATCTATTGTTAATACGAGCGGATCTGTCATTTTGCTTCCTCCATTAAAATATCGCTTGTGGCAATAATATCAGAATCAAAGCCGCACACGTTTTTGATAATTATTTCGCCGCACGCGACAGGCTTTTCTAGGTATACGCTATTTATCGCTTTCATAACGTCGAGCATGCGCTCCTTTGGCACTTCGCGCGATGTTCTTACCGGCAGCACAGGCACGCTTTTATACGCCGTTTTCACCGTGGAGCAAACTGTGCGCATTGGGCAGGTGAGCTCCTTTATGGCATAATCCACGCCACGCTTGCACTTATTGCCGCTGACGCTTATTTCCCTGCCGTTTTGCTCCGCTTCAAGCACACAGCTATTGGGGCAGATTATGCAAGTGAGAGTTAGTTTCTTAGTCATGCTTACCTCCGAGCGCGTATTTGGCGGCGTTCTTTCCGGCGCTCTCGCCGCTGTCGGACACATAATCCACAAGGTCGTACACATGCTGACTGTTGCCGCAGGTGAACACGCCGCTTACGCTCGTCATCTGCTCGTCATCATAAACAGGGCCGCGAGTGGAGGCGTCTATGCTTGCGCCGAGCTTTTGTGCCAGCTCGTTTTCAGGAATAAGGCCGACTGATAATATTAGCGCATCGCACTGAACAAGCTCCTCAGTCCCCGCTATGGGCGTTAAGTCCTCCCCAACCTTCGCCACCTCCACAGCGCTTAGCCGTTCATCGCCTATAATGCGTGTGACAGTGTGTGAAAGATGGAGCGGAATATTAAAATCATTTAAGCATTGCTCAATATTACGCGCAAGCCCCGAGGGCTTTGGCATCACCTCGTATACGCCCAGCACGCTTGCACCCTCCAGCGTGAGCCTTCTTGCCATAATAAGCCCTATATCGCCGCTGCCAAGTATCACGCAGCGTCTTGTGGGCATAAGCCCGAGTAAATTTACAAGATGCTGCGCCGTGCCCGCAGTGAATACGCCCGCCGGACGCGTACCATGGATAAACACCTGCTTTGCAGTTCTCTCACGGCAGCCTGTGGCAAGTATAAGCGCCTTGGCTTTTATCTTTTCTACGCCCTCGCGCGACACGAGCGACAGGCAAACGCCCTCCGGCTCCTTTTTAAGCTCCGTTACAAAAGTTTCTGTTAGCGCGGGGATATTGAGCGCGTTAAGCTCATCTATAAACCTTTTGGCATATTCAGGGCCTGAAAGCTTTTCATTAAAGCGTATCAAGCCAAATCCATCGTGTATGCATTGCTTCAAAATGCCGCCAAGCCGCTTTTCACGCTCTATGAGCACGGTTCGCGCGCCGCTGTTTTGTGCGCTTATCGCAGCGGCAAGTCCAGCAGGGCCGCCGCCTATCACGGCAACGTCGTAAACGTCAGTTTTCATTTATCGCGCCGCCCTTTCTAAGCTCTCCTGCGACTATGTAAGCGCCTTGAGAGCTTTTTCCCACTTTTTCCAGCGGGATATTTTCATGCTCCGCGATTATCTGCATAACCAGCGGCGAACAAAAGCCGCCCTGACATCTGCCCATACCCGGACGCACGCGCTTCTTCACGCCGTCTAGCGTGGGCACGCACAAGGGGGAACGTAACGCGTCGAGTATTTCGCCCTTGCTCACTTCTTCACAGCGGCAGACGATAACCCCGTAATCGGGATTGTCGGCAATCATTTTTTCGCG
>CAZUUR010000003.1:0-9737 GCA_964622815.1 uncultured Oscillospiraceae bacterium
CATTTTTGGATTCGTGGGTGTCCTGTTTTATGATAGTAGTCCATTAAAAGGGTGCGCGAACAACTGCACATTCCCAATATGGTGGAGGTCAAGTATGTCGCCCCAACCGCATGGAGTGCGCCGGACATTACGGCCACGCAGGATAGCTTTGATTGCAACATGGACGAAATTGACAGCAAGGTGAACGCCTATTTGGTTTCGCAAACCGGCTGTGATACGCATAAGCCGAAGAACGCAATAAAAACGACTATGCTCTATCCCAATGCGGGGCTGCTGTTGATTATTGTAAACATGGAAGCGTAAGCGCAGGCGCTGAAGGAAGCAGCCAAAACATCATTTCACATTTCTTTTTTATGGACAATATGATATACTATCCAAGAAATAATAACGGAGGACAATCCCCGTGCGCGATATGACAGAAGGCAAGATTGTGCCTTCATTATTTGCCTTTGCTATGCCGCTGCTTATATCAAGCATATTGCAGCAGCTTTACGGTACGGTCGATACGATAATAATCGGGCGATATTTGGGCGAAAACGCGTTCGCGGCGGTAGGCATAGCGTCGAGCGTTGTGAACGTGGTGACCTTCGTGCTCGTCGGCCTTACCACGGGTATGTCCATAATAATGGCCGAGCTTTACGGCGCGAAGGACGAAAGCGCCTTTCGCCGTGAAATATTCACATCTTATGTTTTCGGCGGCGCACTTACTGCGCTTTTGAGCATAATCGGCATAGCATTGGCAACGCCGATATTGTGCCTCATAAATACGCCTCCTGAAATATTGGAGCAGTCGCGCACATATCTTATAACCATACTCGCGGGCTTGATTTTTACATTTTTGTATAATGGTTTCGCTTCCACCTTTCGTGCGCGCGGTGATTCAAAGAGTGCCACGATGTTCCTTGGCATATCGCTCGTGCTGCACATAGCGCTCGCCCTATTATTTGTTGGCGCTATGCGCTTAGGCGTATTTGGCGCTGCGCTTTCGACGGTTGTGGCGCAGGGCTTTTCGGTGGTGCTTTGCCTAATGTATAAAAAACGCATCTATCCGCAGCTTAAGCTTAGAAAAGAGGATATGCGCCTTGATAAGCAGCTATTTAAAAAGACGGTGAGTTATGGCAGCGTTGTGGCTTTGCAGCAATCGACCATCTATATAGGCCGCCTGCTCGTTCAGAGCGCGATTAACGTGCTCGGCCCGCTGCCAATAGCCGCGCACACGGCGTCTGCGCAGATAGAAGCCTTCTTGCTCATGCCGGGCAACAGCGTTGCAGGCGCTATCACAACATTTATTGCGCAAAATGCGGGTGCGCGCCGTTATGAGCGCATAAGCTCCGGCTTTAGACGCGGCATGACGCTTTCCGTTTGCTGCACGTCGCTGGCTGCGATAGCAATGTTTTTCTTGGGAGGGGAAACGGTATCGCTATTCATTGAAAAGGCGGACGCGAGCGTTATTTCGCTTGGAGCAAGCTATCTTAAAACGATGATGCTTTTCTATATCCTCTCATCGTTCTGCGATTCATTTCAGGGCTATTTTCGCGGCACAGGCAGGATAACAGTCACCTTTTTTGCAACTCTCATACAGATTGCCGTGCGCGTGGCGCTATGCTATATGCTTACGCCCACAATGTCGCTCACGGGAGTGGCGGTATCAACAGGCATAGGCTGGGTGATAATGATAACGTATCAGCTTTTAATGTATTTCACTCGCAAGCATTCAAATAAACTGCATAACGATTTCTCTAACGCGGTCTAAAAACGCTTGCTCGCCAAAAGTGTTTATTTTGTAGAAAACCGCTTGGCTGCCGCCCGATGTTATGGCGGAAAGCCAAACGCCGTTGCCGCTCGATATGAGCGTTATATTCAAGCTCACCCTGTTTGACCCTATCAAGCTGTATCTCTCATACACTCGCACGGCGCACCTGACGCCATTAAGCGTGCAATCGCTGCCATCTTCATAGCTTGCCGAGGCGCTGCCGCGCATTATGCCCTCGTGTATAGCACTTAATGCGGCGCCAAAATCACAGTTAAGATAAACTTCGTACTTTGCCATAATTTCTTCTCCGAATATCTCCAATTCACGTTGTAAAAACAACTTACTTTTTAGAATAATTATAGTATGATATAAAAAAGAACTAAACACAACCATGAAGGGAGCTATAAAATGCATAACACAAGAAAAATATCCGATGCGCTTTACTATGTAGGAGGGAGCGACAGGCGGCTCGCGCTGTTTGAAAATGCATTCCCTATACCGCGCGGCGTATCCTATAATTCATATTTATTGCTTGATGAAAGAACCGCGCTTATCGACACGGTCGATATTTCCGTGAGCGAAAGCTTTTTTGAAAATGTTGCTCACGTGCTAAAAACTAGCGGCAAAACTCTGGACTATGTGGTGGTGAACCACATGGAGCCGGATCACTGCGCAACCCTTAGCGACCTAATTATGCGCTACCCTAGTGTGAAGGTGGTGTGCAATATCAAAACCGTCGCACTGATAAAGCAATTTTTTGATTTTGATATAGACAGCCGTGTGGTGATAGTCAATGAGGGCGACAAGCTTTCTCTCGGCGCTCACGAGCTCACGTTCATAATGACGCCAATGGTTCACTGGCCGGAGGTGATGATGACTTATGACGCTGCTGATAAAACGCTTTTCAGCGCGGACGCATTTGGCACATTCGGCGCACTCAGCGGCAATATCTTTGCCGACGAGGTGGAATTCGAACGGGATTTTATGAGTGACGCGAGACGCTATTATGCGAATATAGTCGGCAAATACGGCGCGCAGGTTAAAACCGCGCTGGGCAAGGCCGCTACTGTTGATATAGCCATGCTATGCCCGCTGCATGGGCCTATATGGCGTACAGACATACATAAGTTTATTGAAAAATATCAAAAGTGGAGCGATTATGAACCGGAGGAGAGCGCCGTTGTGATAGCTTACGGCTCTATCTATGGCCACACGGCGAACACGGCAGATATACTCGCGAGCATGCTTGCGGATAGAGGCGTTAAAAACATCGCTATGTACGATGTTTCCGTAACCCATGCTTCACAGATTGTTTCAGAGGCATTTAGGGCGAGTCATTTGGTTTTCGCCTCGGCTACTTATAACGCGGGAATATTCACCAATATGGAGAATGTGCTAAACGATCTAAAGGCGCATAATCTGCAAAATCGCACTTTCGCCTTTATCGAAAACGGCTCGTGGGGACCTGTTGCAAAGGCACAAATGCTAAAGCTTGCACAGTCCATGAAAAATATAACGGTGCTAGAAAACAGCCTTACCGTGCGCTCAGCATTAAAGGAAAATCAGCTTGACGAGCTTCAAGCGCTTGCCGATGCAATAGTGGCTTCCATGAATAACGAGGCGGCGACGGTCTCCAGCGCGGCTGTTGAGCGCGGCGCAATGTTCAAGCTTTCCTACGGTCTTTTTGTGCTCACCGCGCGAGACGGTGAGAAGGACAATGGCTGCATAATAAACACTGTAACTCAAGTGACAGAGAAGCCGCAGCGCATAACTATAGCCGTTAACAAGAATAATTTCACCCATGATATGATAATAAAAACCGGCAGCTTCAATGTGTCCATACTGTCCACGGACGCGCCATTCAAGGTGTTTAAGCACTTTGGCTTTCAATCGGGCCGCAATGTGAATAAATTTGAAGGCTGTGAAAATACTGTGCGCACGGATAACGGCATCGTCTATATTCCTAGGTATACAAACGCTGTGATCTCAGGCAAGGTTATAAGCACTATAGATCAAGGCACGCACACGCTCTTTATCGCTCAGGTGACGGAGGCCAAGGTGCTTTCAACAGTGCCTAGCATGACATATCAATATTATTTTGATAATGTCAAACCCAAGCCCGCCGCCGAGGCCGCACCCAAAAAGAAGGGCTTCGTGTGCACAATATGCGGCTATGTGTATGAAGGCGACACGCTGCCCGCGGACTTTATTTGCCCGCTGTGCAAGCACGGAGCTGAATTCTTTGAGCCTATCAAATAGATAAGTTTTGATGTATAATAAAGCCGAGCCGCAAACGCTCGGCTTTATTTGGAGGCAAAATGGACGTTGAATTTAAGCAATACATAGAAAAAATAATTGCAGCAGGCGCATATAAGCTAATTTTGAGCAATCCCAAAAGCGGAGCATATAAAAAGATAACATTTGCGCTTTTAAACGGCGCTTACGAAATAGAAAAGCTGACCGAGAAGCAGGCGTTTCATTCATGCATGGCCGTAAACAATGCGGCTGGCGAAATAGCGGCGCTTATGGAAAACTTCAGGCAGCTCAACGCATGGAGCGACGAGCGCGAGTTCAGCGCCCGCTATACCTCAAAGGGCAAGCTGCTCACGCATGACTCCAAGCTCGCGTGCGCGCCTCAAAAGCGCCTCTCGCACGACCGCGCAAAGGAACACGCTCTAAAGGACGGCATCGCCGTGCCCGCGCTTGTGGATATTGGTGTTATGAGCGCGGACGGCCACATCGTGAAAGCGATGGCGGATAAATATAAGCAGATAAATAGGTTTTTGGAGCTTATAGACGATTATTTGGGCGAACTCCCCCCACAAACGCCGTTTTATGTTATAGACTTTGGCTGCGGCAAATCGTACCTCACATTTGTGCTGTATCACTATTTAAAAAATGTGCGCGGACTTAATGTGAGCATGACCGGCATAGACCTAAAGGCGGAAGTGATGGCTTCCTGCAATGAATTGAGCGCTAAATACGGTTATGACGGCCTGAGCTTTGTGGCGTGCGATATATCGGAGTTTGCGCCGGATAAAAAGGTGGATATGGTGGTATCGCTTCACGCATGCGATACGGCGACGGATCTGGTGCTTTATAATGCGATAAGATGGAAGGCAAAATATATTTTTTCCGCACCCTGCTGTCAGCACGAATTGAATATGCAGCTAACAAAAAATTCCGTGCCGCTTTTGAGCGAATACGGAATTATAAAGGAGCGTTACGCCGCGCTTTTAACGGATACCGTGCGTGCCTGCTCACGGCTTACGGCTATAAAACGCAGTTAATGGAATTTGTGGAGCTAACGCATACGCCAAAAAATCTGCTTCTTCGCGCGGAGCGCGACCCACTTGCAAATGACGTTCGTGTTGCGGCAAATAAGGCGGCGCACGAGGCGCTCGCCGCCGTAAACGTGACGCAGACGCTCTGCCGTCTATTGGACGAAAATCCTATATAAGCTGATAAAACAGCCCGTGCTCCGTGCAATACCATAAAAGCATTCCATGCGCTAAGGTGCTTAGCCTAGTTTGCATATCCCACTCGGGATAGAGCTTGATAAGCTCTATCCGATCGCCCGTGGCTAACGCTATGAATGAGATGTAGTGCGTTTTAGTCATTTCATGAGTGCTAGAAACGAACCATTGGTTTTCGAGCTTTTCAACATTGAGCTTTTCGTCCTCGGCAGCTTTTTTTGCCTTTAGCGGCTCAAGCCGTCTGCCGCAGCAGGATAAAGCTGCCTCGCCAGTACACAGCGAAATATTGCCGCATACGGGGCATACAAAATAATTTGTCTTTTTCATATTTCCTCTAACCTTATCGCCATCATCAATTTCGCCGTCAATAAGGCGCAATAAATCCACCTTGAACAATTCGCATAGCCTTGGCAGGAGCGAAACGTCCGGCAGCCCCATGCCACGCTCCCATTTGGAAACCGCCTTATCGCTCACTGTGAGCGCTTCCGCGAGCTGCTTTTGGGTCAATCCGCGCTCCGTGCGCAGCCGCCTTATAAGTGCGCCTGTTTTGACGCAGTCCATTTTTAATGACCATAGCTTTCGGTTATAAAAGCTTCCTTTCAAAATTGTGGGTGGTTGTGCTTATCACCTCAAGACTTATTGTAAATCATGTTTAATTTTGACGCAATAAACGTTCAGTAGAGATAGCGCAATATCTTAAATGGTGATATACTATAAATTAAATTACTTCTAAGGAGAGTTTTATGAATACATCAAAGAGACCCCTTGCGTGGCCTCTTGCGGCACTCATGCTCATGCTTTTTTCAACAGCGCTGGCTTGCCCGGCGTATCCGGGAGAGGTTACGCTTATTGATTGCAATGGCGAAGAATTTACGGCAAGACTCTTTGGTGACGAATTTTTTTCATACACAACCGATCTTGAAGGAAATCTTATCGTTATTGACGGCGGCGGCGCATGGCATTACGTTATAGAGCAAAACGGGGAATTTAGTGTGGGACAGCCCATTCACCCCACATATTCGCTCGTATCGCCTAACGCCTCAAACGGGGGCGAAGCCGAAAACGTTAATATGAGCGGCTTAGATATTCCACAAGTAAAAGAAAAAATTATAGCAGTCCGCAGCGAGGCCATGCTTATTGGGAGCGTCTTGTCAAACGGAGCGCCCGCAAACGGAGCGCCCGCAAACGGCCGCGTCTCAACCCGAACAGATATTCCCGTCGGTTATAACATCAATTCCAACACCAATGACGCGCTATACGGGAAATATGACGGGTTTTCCTGGGCATTTGAGCTCCCCGAAATAGGCGCGAGCTGCCCGCTGCTTGTGATAAGGCTTAACTATGCAGATATAGAGTGCAAGTCTGACGCGGCGCAGTGGGCACAAAGGATATTCGACGACGGTGTTTCAAAATATTACACCGAGGTTTCAAACGGCAAGTTTACCTATGTGCCCGCCACGGAGACAGACGGCGCACAGGACGGCGTCGTTTCAGTGACGCTGCCTATTGATATGCCGCGCTATGGCGAAACGTTCAGCGGGCTTTACATCAATGCGAGCGGCACGAATTATACAATGTACAATGAAAGCATGATATTCGCTTATGCCATCAGCGCCGCAGAGAGCATGGTTGATTTTAAAAGCTTTGATAGGAATAACGATGATGTTATCACGCCTCACGAGCTAGCAATGGTGGTGGTATCGGCGGGCTATGAGGCTGCCACTATGGGGGAGGACGCGGCACAGGGCAAGCAAGCTACGTGGGCGCATAGCTGGCTTGTTAACGACAGATACTATTATCGCTCCGTCAAGGTGGACGGCGTAGCTGTGTATAAATACACTACCATGGGTGAAAACGACAATCCAAATTATGATTATCAAAGCCCTACGGATACCTCTTATGAGCAAATGCAGTTCGGCACAGTATGCCATGAGCTTGGTCATGATCTCGGGCTGGTGGATTTATATAATACGAGTAACACATATCTAAAATATAGCGTATATGGCTTGAGCCTTATGGCTTCGGGGAACTGGGGTCGCGAGGATAGCTCAGCTCAAGCAGGCAGTTCACCAACACATATTGACCCATACCAAAAAATGTGGCTTGGCTTTTATGATGAAACGCCGATAACCATTGGGCGGCACTCACTTTATCAAGCAGCTTCATCGAGCGATTATAATGTGCTGCGGCTTGGGAGCGGCAAAGTGTATTATTTAATAGAAAACAGGCAGCGCGAGGGCTTTGATAAGGGCTTGGTTGGCTTTTACGGAACGGGAGCGAATTGCGGCGGCGTTGTTATATGGCGGATAGACATGAACGCCATGGATAAATATTGGGAATATAATGGGGTCAATGCTCATGAAGGCGAGTATGCCGCAATGCCTGTGTTTGTTGAGCCGGGTGACGGCACAAGAACGCCATTTTGGAATAATGTCACCTCGCTCCGCGCACCATACTGCATGGCATCGCCTTATCGCATTTTTAGCACCGATATAAGCTCCGCCGCAATGGATATTCTGGTGGATTATTTGCCGTCGGACGGCGCTATCACCTATACTTATGAAAATTGGCTTGCCGATAACGCGTATGACACAATGGCTCCGCCTTCGGGCTTGCAGCCCGATGTGCCAAGCGATCCGGAGGATCTTTTCCGCACTAACGCGGCAAATGCCGCGCAGAGCGACTTGGCTGGCAGTACCGACTTGGTTGCCACAGGCACGGACGCAAGCGTGTTCGCAGCGGGCGTAACGCCTCCGCAGACGGCGGATAACAGCAGCATACTGGGCATTGCGCTTCTGCTGGCCGCTTATTTTGGATTGAGTATATATAGAAGAAGGGCATGAAAATGAAGCTGCTTATCAAAAACGGCGTAGTAGTTACCTCAAGAGCCATGTTCAAGGCCGATATTGCCGTGAAAAACGGCAAAATAGCAGCTATGGGCGATACTCTCAAGGGTGAGTTTGATGAAACAGTAGATGCGAGCGGCAAACTTGTTTTGCCAGGCGCTATTGATTCGCATACGCATCTGGCACTGACCGTGGGCACGACGGTTTCAAGCGATGATTATTTCACCGGCACGCGCAGCGCCGCGTGCGGCGGCACCACCACGGTGTTTGATTTTATTCAGCAGGATATGGGCGAGCTGCTGCCTGATGCTTTTTATCGCCGCAACGCGCTTGCTGCGCCGGACGCGGTGGTGGATTATTCGTTCCATATAGGCTTGAGCGATATTTCAAAGCCTCAATATCTTGAATCCATGCAGGAGGCCGTGCGCCTTGGCATAACGTCATATAAGGCATACATGGTGTATGACTTCGGCCTTAACGACGGCGAAATTTACGAGCTGCTTCGCACAACGCGCAAACTAAATGCGCTCGTTGGCATACATGCGGAAAATAGAGGCGTGCTAGCAGCGCGCGTGAAGCAATATCTTAAAGAAGGCAAGACCGGCGCATGGTGGCACTATATGTCCCGTGATGAAATGGTGGAGGGTGAGGCGGACGAGCGTGCCATCAATATTGCGATAATGGCCGAAGCTCCGCTGTATTTAGTGCATCTTGCTGACGAGCAGGGAATAAACGCGCTCACTCGTGCGCGCGGAGCAGGCTATCCCATATTCGCGGAAACCTGCCCGCAATATCTTAATTTCACCAGCGAAGTATATAAGCGCGAGCGCGGCCGCGATTTTGTGTGTTCGCCGCCAATGAAGGGCAAAAGCTCGCGCGATGCTATTTGGACGGCGCTCAAGCGCGGCGATATATTCACCGTTGCAACCGATCATTGTCCGTTTAAACGCGGTGAGAAGGATTGGGGCGTAATGCTTCCAAATGGCGAGCCGGGCAATTTCACCACCATACCCAATGGCTGCGCGGGAATTGAAAATATGTATCCCTATATGCTGTCCGAGGCCAACAAGGGCAGGATAAGCTTTATGAAGGCTGTGGAGGTGTGCGCTGGCAATCCCGCCAAGCTTTTTGGCATTGAAAAGCGCAAGGGCGAGCTTGTAGTCGGGCGCGACGCGGACATTGTGATATACGACCCCAACAAGCCTGTAACAGTGAAAAATGAAAATATGCACGGCAACACGGATTATACAATATGGGAGGGAGTTAAATTAAAGGGCTATCCCGTTATGACGTATTCAAGAGGCCGGCTTGTGTATAAAAATGGCGAATTTGTTGGCAAGCGCGGCGCGGGTGAGTTCATCAAGTGCGATAAGCTCCATTTTAACGGCCCGCTATTATAAAAGCAATAGCTTACAAAAGCGCGGTCGAGTCTTGACTCGGCCGCGCTTTGCTACAGCCCCATTTTCCGCAAGCAATAGCTTACGATGAGCTATAAAATGTAGGGTCGAGTCTTGACTCGACCGCGTGTTGCTACAGCCCCGTTTTCCGCAAGCAATAGCTTGCGATGAGCTACAAAATGTAGGGTCGAGTCTTGACTCGACCGTGTTTTACTACAGCCCAATCTAACTGTGGGAATTGGGGCTGGTTTTGCATTAGCAAAAT
>CAZUUR010000003.1:9837-29993 GCA_964622815.1 uncultured Oscillospiraceae bacterium
ATCTGCCGCACTCGGCAGATAAAGCCACAAAACCGTAAATGAAAGACGAAGTCTTCTAACTGTGGGAATTGGGGCTGGTTTTGCATTAGCAAAATATCTGCCGCACTCGGCAGATAAAGCCACAAAACCGTAAATGAAAGACGAAGTCTTTCATATTTAGTGCATAAATTCGTCGTCGTCCATGTCTATAGTGCCCATAAATTCGCGTGCGCCTATGCGCTTTTCGTTGCGCTCACGCTCCACCATGTCCGAAAGCATATCCTTTATTTCACGGCATTTTTTAATGCGCTTGATGTTGATCTCCGGCGCGGATTTATCGGCAGTGCAAAGGTGAATTGTGCCTAAGCCCCATAAACGCTGCCCAAAGGGACGCTTGAGCGTGATGTCAAGTATGCGGTAAAGCCTTATTTCTTCTTCCTTGCGGCTTAAAAAGCCGGTGTCGATATAGAGCTTTTCTTCATCTAGCGAATAGCGTGTAAAGGTCCACGGCAAGCCGAATATAATGCGTTTTCTATCTTTCCACACAAATTTTGCCATAATAGTCTCCTTGCGTTTATTTATCACTATAGCATAAATTTAACCATAAAAAAAGTGGCGAATATCGCCACTTAATAGGTACGTTTTAGTGTTACGCAGCTTTTTTGAGCTGAAGCGCAGCCACAACGTAGAGCACAGGCACTACAAGGCTAAGCAGCACGCTAAATATGCTGAAGCTTTCCGCGTATGCGATAAGCGTAAGCACGTTGGACACAATGGATATACCGATAATGGCAATGCCGAGAACTACGCACTTTTGCGCGAGCTGCGGCTTATCGCAGTTTTTAACGCCGTTAATGCCAGCGATGAGCTCAACGATAGCGCCAACTATGGCCAGTATGCCTGAAACTATAAGCAGGCCGCTGCTGATTTCAACTCCGGACGCAACTGCAATAGCCGCTAGAGCACCAACGCCAAGAATGCCGACTACGGTAAGAATTATACCAAGTATGCCGCCGACTATCATTATGATGCCCATGACTTTTAGAAACGTGCTTTTCTGGGGTACGGGATTCTGAACTTCCATTTTTAGTTCCTCCTTTAATTTTTGTGCACCTTCGTGCGCATGCCTAATTCTAACATAGTTTGTTAACAAAGTAAACAATAACCTGACAAGATTTGCGTGTGTTAGAACATAAAAGCCATTCTATTTAATAGCACAGCGGAGGCGCTCTTTACGCCTCCGCCAGTCATTCACTGTTTGATTACGCCTTCAAATCCGCAGGCGTGTCGCCATTGGCGTCCGCGCCAAATTCATAATCCTTGCCAGGCAGCGCGGCGTTTAGAATAATTCCCACAAGTGCCGCTACCGCAAGACCGGAGAGACTTATTGCCACAGAGCCGATGCTAAATACGATAGCGCCCGCTGGCGTACCGTATTTAATGCCTATGGCAAGCACTAAAATGAGCGCCGCTATTATAACATTGCGGCTTTTGGTGAAGTCAACCCTGTTTTCCACCACGTTGCGCACGCCAACCGCCGAGATCATGCCGTAGAGCACAAGGCTCACGCCGCCGAGCGTAGCAACGGGCATTGCGCTTATAAGCGCCGCGAACTTGGGCGAGAATGAGAACACCACGGCGATTATCGCGGCAAGGCGAACTACGAGCGGATCGTAAACGCGGGTGAGGTTTAAAACGCCGGTGTTTTCACCGTATGTTGTGTTGGCTGGCGCACCGAAAAGCGCTGCGAGCGAGGTGGCAAGGCCGTCGCCAAGAAGCGTGCGATGAAGGCCGGGCTCTTTTATGTAGTCTTTGCCGGTGGTGGAGCTTATGGCGGAAATATCGCCTATGTGCTCAACTATAGTTGCAAGGCTTATGGGGATTATTGTTATCGCGCTGGTTATAAGAAGGGAAATGTTGCCGTCCTTAAAAGCCGCGAACACGCTGTTTTCCCACACTATCGGCAGCCCTATCCACGCAGCCTCGTTTATCTTCGTCACCGCCGCCGGGTCGAGATTGCCCGTTATCGCGGCTATGGCGTAGGATACTATAACGCCTAGAAACACAGGAATTATTTTTATCATACCCTTGCCGAAGATATTACATATTATCACAACCAGCACCGCTATAAGCGAGATCCACCAGTTGGTTGCGCAGTTTGAAAACGCCCAGCCCGAGAGCGTGAGGCCTATTGCAATTATCACAGGCCCTGTTACTATAGGCGGGAAGAAGCGCAGCACTTTTTTAGCGCCGAACGCCTTTATAAGACCCGCGAGGATAACATATATGAAGCCTGCGCAGAACACGCCGAAGGAGGAATATGAGAGAGGTATGGCTTCACCTGACGCGGCTATAAGCCCGTAAGCGCCAAGAAACGCGAAGGAGGAGCCGAGAAATGCAGGCACCTTGCGTTTTGTAACCAGATGAAACAGCAATGTGCCTAGACCCGCAAACAGCAGCGTCGCTGAAACGGAAAGCCCCGTTATCGCGGGTACGAGCACCGTTGCACCAAACATGGCGAACATGTGCTGGAAGCCTAAAAGCAGCGTCTTAGGCCACCCGAGCTGCTTTATGGAATTGGTTACGGCAGAACCGTCCGGAGTCTTGTCTTTTGATTTATCCATAATATACCTCCATATTAGTTTACATAAAAAAAGACGGATAAAATATCCGTCAAAAATTGAAATGCCTTTGGAGTGCTTAAAAACAATCTTATCACCATGCCGCACCTCCCAAGCAAATTTTTATCGCCGATAAATATAACACAGTTGATGCAGCCATTGCAAGCAGAATATTTTTTTGTAAAACTAAAATGTTATGCTCTCTGCTGCGTTGACAAACGCAATGCTCAGGTGACTTGTGAATATTGAATAACCTATGTTATAATTAAACCATGGTATTTAAACGAAGGAGAATTATATGTCAACCCTATTGATAAAAAACGCCAAGGCGATTGTCACCTGCGACGATGCGGATACCGTGCTCACAAATGCATCTATATATGTGAAGGACGGCTTTATAGAGAGTCTCGGCGGCGATGAGAATGTGGCCGATGAAATAATAGACGGCACGGGCATGCTATGCTATCCGGGCCTTGTAAACACGCACCACCACTTATATCAGGTGTTTTCCCGCAATCTCGCGGCGGTGCAGAACATGGAGCTTTTCGACTGGCTTAAATATTTATATGAAATATGGAAAAATCTCGATGCGGACGTAATACGTCTATCGTCGCTAACGGGCATGGGTGAGTTGCTTAAAACCGGCTGCACCACCTGCTTTGATCATCACTATGTTTTTCCGCAAGAGGCTGGGCATCTTTTAATCGACAAGCAGTTTGAAGCGGCTGACGAGCTTGGCATACGCATGCACGCTTCGCGCGGGAGCATGAGCCTATCTAAAAAGGACGGCGGGCTGCCGCCGGATAGCGTGGTGCAAAGCGTTGATGAAATATTAAAAGACAGCGAGCGGCTGATAAAGGAATATCACGATGGGAGCATTGGCTCGATGCGCCAGATAGCGCTTGCGCCGTGCTCGCCCTTCTCCGTTACAAAGGAGCTTTTAACAAGCTCGGCGGCGCTCGCGCGCGTATATGGAGTGCGCCTGCACACGCATTTATGCGAAACCAAGGACGAGGAGAGCTTCACTTTAGAGAAGTGCGGCATGCGTCCATTTGAATATATGCAGTCCGTCTCATGGACGGGAAGCGACGTTTGGTACGCTCACGGCATACACTTTAACGACGATGAGTTAAAGGAGCTGGCGCGCACTAAAACGGGCGTTGCGCACTGCCCTATATCCAACATGAAGCTATCAAGCGGCGTGGCGCGTATTGGCGACATGCTAAGGCTTCAAATACCTGTTGGGTTGGGCGTTGACGGCAGCGCAAGCAATGATGGCTCCAACATGCTTGAGGAGATGCGCGTTTGCTATCTGCTGCACAGGCTTTTTGAAAACAATGACGCGCCCACGGGCTACGACGTGCTCAAAATCGCCACGCGCGGCGGAGCAAGCGTACTTGGCCGCACGGATATAGGGCAGCTTGCAAAGGGCAAATGTGCGGATCTGTTTATGATAGACTCGCGGCGCATAGAGCTTGCGGGCGCAACGCTCGACCCGCGCTCAATGCTTGCTACGGTGGGCTTTAAGGGCGCAGTTGACCATTGCGTTGTAAATGGCAGGCATGTTGTGAAAAATGGACGCTTGGCAAATATTGACGAGGCCAAGCTCGCCTTTGAAGCAAATGAAAAAGTGAATAAGTATTTGGGGGTATAAATGAAAAATAGATACGAATGGCTCGAAGATTATCTGCTTTCAAAGCCCGGCGCACAGAAGGACTATAAAGCGGAGTGGGAGTGGTGGCGCTTTCGTGTGCACGAAAAAATGTTTGCCGCGATATGCACGCCCGGGGCTAAGTACCCCGCATACGGTGAGCGCACTATAATATCGCTAAAATGCGATATGCAGCTTGCCGAGCTTTTTCGCGCACAGTATAAGGACGTGATTCCCGGATTTTATATGGATAAGGCGAACTGGAATTCCGTCTTTTTAGATGGCGACGTGCCCGGTGATGTGCTTCGCGGCATGTGCGACATGGCATACAGCCTTGTGTTCAACAAACTAACAAAGAAAGCACAGAAGGAAGTGTTACAATATGAAAGTGATAACAATATAGGCAGCTTGTAGCCCACCCTTCGCTATAGCTGAAATATCAAAATGCTGCTATTATGGCTTCGACCATGAAGCTCAGGACGCCCCTTGGGACGGCGATTGTGAAAACGCTTTGCAGCTTGTCACCGCGCCTCACGAAACAATGAAAATGGGCGTTGCGATAGAGGACGAAAATGGCGATTACGCCTGCTACTCCGGCATGTGGTGGACACCAGAAAATAAGCTTGCATACATGGAGCCGCTTTGCACTGTGCCTGAGCACCGAAAAAAGGGCTTGGCGGCGGCTGCGCTTTCAAAGCATTACCGCAATCTCAAGCCGCTGGGCGCGACGCATATAACAGGCGGCAGCGACCCGTTTTATAAAAAGCTTGGCTTTGTGCCAACAAATATATGGACGTTTTGGAAAAAGGGCTAATTTATGCTGTCTGTGAGCTGCGAATAAAACTTGGAGATATGCACTCCGTCAACAACGGCGTGATTGCACAGCACGCTTACAGGCATAAGCATTTTTCCGCTTTGCTCAAAGTAGCCGCCCCATGTTATGCGCGGATTGCTGTCCGCTGGGGTGGGAGTTGGCTGAACGAGCGAAGTATAGCTTAGCCATGGCACGGTGGAAATGAAAAAGAAGCCGAGCGCCTCGGCGGCGTCCTCGTCGATATTTCCGCAGCTCGCGCATGTGAGCTGCTTTTCTTTTGCGTAAGGTATAAATTCATCGAGCGGCTTTGCGCACTCGAGCGTGCAGTAGGCATAAGTGCCGTCCGGCTTTGCAACGGTATGCGATGTGAGGCAATTATCAAATTCAACTATATCGCCGTTTAAAACACGCCTGCGAAATTCCGGTATCGCGTTGGCGCTTCTTGCGGCATGCCACAGGAAGGTGAGAAAGAACGGCAGACCGTCCCGCTTGATTTTGGCAAGAAAATTCGTTACGTCAACATTCACCGTAGTACCTACATACGGGTTTGCCAAGGTTTTAAAATAATCAAAATGCGCCTTGCGCGGATAGACTTCCATATCGAGCTTTTTCATGCTAACACCTCTAAAATATTATAGCATAATTATGCTTGCTTGCAACAACCGATAGATAAGCTCTCAAATGTTTGTGCTTTACTTTCTTTTTGATATGTGTTAAACTAACAAAGTATTGTCATGCATTAAAAACGAATTTCGTTTAGCTATATTGAATCTGATGACTCTTTAGCCTGTTGCATAGAAGGTACTCATTGGCAAAAATTGAGATTTGCCTCATGAAACGGGAAGTTTCGCTCCCGTCATGATAACAGCGCAGGCGTAAAGACATTGTAGACCGTGCAGTGTTTGTTTGCGCGGTCTGTTTTTTGTGGAACGGTGAAATAGAAAGAAGATAAAAAATGACCTATTCCGAATTACTTACCCCTCAAATGCGCGCGACGCTTCTGGACGCGGGCTACAAAGAGCCCATGCCCATACAGCAGATGTCGCTGCCCATAATCCTTTCAGGACGCGATGTTATAGGCATCGCACAAACCGGCACAGGCAAGACGGCGGCGTTCTCCGTGCCCATAATTGAAAAGCTGTATGCTGAAAACAAGCGCACTCAGGCGCTTATACTCTGCCCCACACGAGAGCTTGCATTGCAGACCACTGAGGTTATGCGCAATCTTTCAAAGCACAAAAAGCTCCGAGTGATAAGCATCTACGGCGGCCAGTCCGCTTCCGTGCAGATACGCGCGCTTAGAGCTGGTGCGCAGATAGTGGTGGGCACGCCCGGCCGCGTGAAGGATCTTATCGAGCGCAATGTGTTAAAGCTCGGCCACGTTAAGCAGCTGGTGCTTGACGAAGCCGATGAAATGCTCGATTTCGGTTTCTTGCCGGATATAAAGAATATCCTTTCTTATATCACCACCGAGCATCAGACGATGCTTTTCTCAGCCACGATGAGCGGCGATATAGATAAGGTGGCAAAGCAGTTTTTGTCAAAGCCGGAGCGCATTGAAGCAGGCGTTCGCAACGAGCCTACAAAGACCGTGCGGCAGATGTGCATAAACACGGAGGAAAAATCCAAGCTGCCCGCTGTGGGCATGCTTATGAAGCAGTCCGCGCCGCGCCTTACGCTCATTTTCTGCAACACAAGGCGACGTGTTAAAAATGTTACGAGAGCGCTTAACGAGGGCGGCACAAGAACCGTTTGCCTGCATGGCGACCTTTCGCAAAATCAGCGTGACAGCGTTATGCGCGCCTTTAGAAACGGTGACGACCGCGTGCTCGTCGCAACCGATGTGGCTGCGCGCGGCATAGACGTTGACGATATTGACCTGGTTATCAATTACGACGTGCCGGATAAGCCCGAGTATTATGTCCACCGCATAGGCCGCACGGGCCGCGCGGGCAAGAATGGCCTCGCCTGCACGCTTGTGAGCGAGAAGGATAAAACCAATTTGATGAATATCAGAAAGCGCTATCACGTGCTGATGGCATAAAAAAATCCCCCTCCGAGTTTAAATGCGGAGGGGGATTTTTAGCTTTAACCTTGTGGAAGCTCTACGGCTGTGACTGTCAGCTCAAGATAGTTCAGTTGCTCGTTAAACCATGCGCCCACTTCGCCCGAGTCGGCCGCGTTTCTTAGCGTCTCATCGCACGGCACGAACATTGCCGATCCGCTGACCGCGCCGTCCTGTCCGGGAATAAACGCTACAATAACGAAGTAATCGGAATCGTAGAGGTAAAAATAGAGCGTAGGCTCGGTGAGCGCTTTGCATACAAAGCAGCTGCTGTAAGCCATGGAGCTTGTGGCCGCGAGCGTTGCAGCGCCTAGCCGTGCCGATAAATAGCCCGATATGGAGGAGCAGGCCTTGCCGTCTATCCAGGAGAGCACATCGCTTGGCAGGTCGGTCTGAGCGCCATTAAGGATCAATTCGCGAGCCTTGTTGCTTGGAACTTTTGCGCTGTATATCGCCTTGGGCGCGTCTGCAAGCTTCATTTTGCTTATGGCTGATTTAAGCTCCTCAGACGTCGATAGGGCGTTCACATAGCTTTCACTTGAGGCCAGCTGAACCATTTTGGCTGTGTAATCAAGCCCCTTTTGCGTCAGCATTGAAATATCTTCGCCCGAAGCGGCGGGCGCGGCGCAGCCGTAAAGCGCCGCTGTGAGAAGCAGGACGGTCAACGCCGCCGCAATATATTTTTTCATTAGATTTCCCCCCTTATTTATGTATTAGCATACGATAGTACAGGAGAGTCGAACCCATGCGGTTTTAATTTACGATTTGCACGCATTTGCAAAGCGAACGCAGTTCGCTTTGTTGCTCGCCGCTCGAAATAATTGTATGTCATCGCGTCAGCGCCTAGCAACAAAGCGAACTGCGTTCGCCTGCAACTGCGCACAAATCGCGAATTAAAACTCTCCGACCTATTCGGCCTGATTTTTAGGTCGATGCAAGGCGGAGGAGGGAGGAATACCGGGAGTATTCCGACTGACGACAACACAGCATCGGCCAAAAATCAGGCCGAATAGGCGCATGTGTTCGACTCTCCTGTACTATAACACCGGCAAATAAAAGCGTCAATACAGCACCCGCGCTGTGGCTAAAAGCGGGCGAATTTGATATAATAACTCATGGGACTAAGATACTGAAAGGTAAAATCAATGAAGCAGTTTACTGTAACTGGCATGAGCTGTGCCGCGTGCAGCGCGCGAGTGGAGAAGGCAGTGGGCAAGTTGTCCGGGGTGCAAGCATGCTCGGTGAGTCTGCTCACAAATTCAATGGGCGTTGAGGGCACAGCCAATGATGCGGATATAATTAAGGCCGTCGAGCGGGCGGGCTATGCGGCTGCGCCTAAAAAAAGCGAAAAAGCCGCCCAAACACCCATTAAGGGTGATACGCCCGAAACCCCGGCGCTAAAGCGGAGGTTGATATATTCAATAGGCTTTCTCGCGGTGCTCATGTATGTTTCAATGGGGCATACCATGTGGGGTTGGCCGCTGCCTGCCTTTTTTGCGAACAACCCTGTGGCTGTGGGGCTTGTGCAGCTCATTTTATCAGCGATAGTTATGGTGATAAACCAAAAATTCTTTATTTCAGGCTTTAGAGGGCTTGTTCGCGGCGCACCCAATATGGATACGCTGGTGGCGCTTGGCTCTGCCGCCGCTTTTATTTATAGCGTATACGTCCTGTTTATGATGACCGCGGCGGGTCATGCGGAAACGGGCTATATGCACGATTTGTATTTTGAGTCCGCCGCAATGATATTAACGCTTATAACCGTGGGCAAAATGCTCGAGGCTCGCTCAAAGGGCAAAACCACAGATGCGCTCAAGAGCCTTATTAAGCTCGCTCCTAAAACCGCCACAGTGCTAAGGGACGGCGCTGAAGCTGTGATAACGATAGAAGATGTGCGCATTGACGATATATTTCTTGTTCGCCCCGGGGAAAGCATACCCGTGGACGGCGTAGTTTTAGATGGCGCGAGCGCGGTAAACGAATCGGCGCTTACGGGTGAAAGCCTTCCCGTTGATAAAATACAGGGCGATAGGGTATCTGCCGCGACGATAAATCAGCAAGGCTTTATAAAGTGCAGGGCGACGCACGTTGGCGAGGATACCACGCTTTCAAAGATAATTCGCATGGTCAGCGACGCCGCCGCCACAAAAGCGCCAATAGCCAAGCTGGCGGACAAGGTTTCAGGCGTGTTCGTGCCTGTGGTAATAGCAATAGCCGCGGTTACCATGACGGTGTGGCTATTGCTTGGCAGCCCATTTAGCACGGCGCTTACGCGCTCAATATCGGTGCTTGTTATAAGCTGCCCGTGTGCGCTGGGTCTTGCAACACCCGTGGCAATAATGGTAGGCAGCGGCATTGGCGCAAAAAACGGCGTTTTGTTTAAAACCGCGTCCGCTTTGGAGGCGTTGGGGCGCACAGATATAGCGGTGCTTGATAAAACAGGCACTATAACAAGCGGTCAGCCTGAGGTGACGGATATTCTGCCGGCGGACGGAATAAGCGAAAATGAGCTTTTATCGCTCGCGTTCGCGCTTGAAAAAAATAGCGAACACCCGCTTGCAAGAGCCGTGCTGCGCCGCGCTGAGCAGCAAAAGCTCGCGTGCGCCAAGGTGAGCGATTTTAAAGCGCTGCCCGGCAACGGCCTTAAAGCGCAGCTTGATGGCGACACGCTTTACGGCGGAAGCTACCAATTCATAAGTGCGTGCGCTAATGTGCCTAAGATGCTTGAGAGCAAGGCGGAAGAGCTGGCCGAGGCGGGCAAAACGCCGCTGTTTTTTGCAAAAAACGAAAGCATACTGGGCGTTATCGCCGTTGCCGACAGCCTAAAGCCGGATAGCGGGCAAGCCGTGAGTCAGCTAAAGAATATGGGCGTTCGCGTAGTTATGCTCACGGGCGATAATGAGCGCACCGCAAAGGCAATCGGCAAAAGGGCAGGCGTAGACGAGGTGATAGCGGGCGTGCTGCCCGATGGAAAAGAGACGGCTGTTCGCGCATTACGGCAAAGGGGCAGGGTGTGCATGGTTGGCGATGGCATTAACGATGCGCCCGCGCTCACAAGAGCCGATGTAGGCGTTGCAATAGGCGCGGGGGCAGACGTGGCGATAGACGCTGCGGACGTTGTGCTGATGAACAGCGCTTTAAGCGATGTTCCGGCTGCCATACGTTTAAGCCGGGCGACGCTTAGAAATATCCGCCAAAATCTTTTTTGGGCTTTCTTTTATAATGTTATAGGCATACCGCTTGCGGCGGGCGTTTGGATACCGCTGCTTGGCTTGCAGCTAAGCCCAATGTTCGGCGCGGCGGCAATGAGCCTTTCAAGCTTCTGTGTGGTTACCAATGCGCTGCGGCTGAATTTATTCCGCCCGCACGACGCTTCAAAGGATCATAAAATAAAGAAGGAGATTCATAAAATGGAGAAAACACTTAAAATAACTGGCATGATGTGCTCGCACTGTGAAGCACGCGTAAAAAAGGCGCTTGAGGCTGTTAAAGGCGTAAACGAGGCCGTTGTTAGCCATGAAAACGGCACGGCGATAGTTAAGCTGTCCGCGCCCGTACCCGATGAAACGTTGAAAAACGCGGTGGAGGCGCAGGATTATACCGTTACGGGCATAGAATAAAACGCGCTTTCTGTGCGCGTTAATGGCCTTCCGCGATTGATTTATGTGCAGGGATTGCGGGATTTTCTAGCTGTCGCCATGAACCATGCATATAAATACCCAGCCATATCTTACAATGTGTGATTCTTTAGCAAGCATAAGGCATTATCGCAGCCAACAGCCCCGTTTGCTATAATGAACACACAAAACCAAAGGAAAAAATATCATGGTGTTTCTTGAAAGATTCGTCCTTTTGTCGGACGAGGAAGAATATAAAATAGCATTTATACGCCGTCAGGAAAACGGGGGCTATCTTAATAATGGCTATCCTTGTGCGCTTTTCACGGCGAAACAGCTTAGCGAGCTGGACTTTGAGCCTATAACCATTTTGTATGGCGGCAACGGCAGCGGCAAGAGCACGCTTTTAAATCTTATTGCACTAAAGCTTGAACTAAAGCGCATATCACCCTATAACGGCAGTGAGCTTATGCTCGCTTACGCCAAGCGCTGCCGCGCGTATTATGGCAGTGACGATTTGGGAGATGAGGCAGATGTGCCGCCTGAAAGCCGCATTATCACAAGCGATGACGTTTTTGAATATATGCTGGCCGCCCGCGCCAATAACGATGAGATACGCGAGGATACCGAGGACGGCAAGGCCGATTACGCCAAATTGAAATATGGCCAGAATATCCATCTTGAAAGCATGGAGAATTATGAGGACTTCCGCTTGCAGGTGCTCTCGCGCAGAAAATCGCTCACGCGCCGCAAGTTCCTGCAAAAGACGATAGGCAAGGAGGTAAAGCTTAACAGTAACGGCGAAACGGCGCTCGAATTTTTTGAAAGCTATATCGAGAACGACACGCTGTATTGCCTTGATGAGCCGGAAAATAGCCTTTCGCCAAAAATGCAGCTCGAGCTGAAGGCCATGCTCGAGGAGAAACGGAGGTATTGCGGCTGCCAATTTATTATTGCCACGCATTCACCCTTTATTCTCGCGCTTAGCGGGGCTAGGATATACGATCTTGACGCAACGCCGGTGGATATAAAAAAATGGTGGGAGCTTGAAAACACAAGAAGCTATTATGAGTTTTTCAAGGCGAACGCTGATTTGTTTGAGCAATAAAGCAAAGTTATTTCAACCTCCGGCCGCAGCGCATTTCCCACTTGCGCAAAAGCCGCGCTTATGATATTCTAACGCAAGCTTTTCCCGCTTCTATATCAAACGGGAAAAGCTTTCTTTTTTGGAGGGTGTATTGAAAAAGCGTGTTTTTTATTCCGAGGCCGCATATATTCTGGGCATGACGCTTATAGCCGTGGGCGTTGTTTTTATGGAAAAGGCCGATTTCGGCGTCTCCATGATAGTCGCTCCGGCGTATATCCTTTACCGTTGGATAAATGCGCTGTGGAGCTCCTTTAGCTTCGGCATGGCGGAATATTGCCTGCAGGCGGTCTTAATTGCCATAATGGCTTTGATAATGCGCAGGTTCACTCTAAGCTATATTTTATCCTTCGTGACCGCCGTTATATACGGCTTTATTTTAGACGGTCTAATGGCGCTGGGCGCGTATCTGCCGGCCAATGCTGTGTGGCAAAGGGCTTTATATTATGTCGTCGGCGTTCTTGCCGGGTCTGCGGGCGTTTCAATGATGTTTCACACATATATCTCGCCCGAGGCGTATGAGCTTTTCGTAAAAGAGCTTTCCGCGCGCTTTAACATAGAGATACACAGATTTAAAACTCTGTACGACTGTGGTAGCTGCGCAATAGGCATAGCCATGAGCTTTATTTTCTTCGGCATGTTTAATTTTGTCGGCGTAAAATGGGGCACGATACTTTGCGCGCTCATAAATGGCTTCGTGATAAGCCTTTTCTCGCGTTTATATCAAAGGCTGTGGAGCTTTAAGGACGCTTTGCCGTGGCGGAGCTTCTTTGAACGAGCTTAAAGCTATAGCAGAGCCGAACCGCATGTGTTCGGCTCTGCTGTGCTATACCTACTCTATTATCCGCCCGTCTGTTGATATGGTGATCACCTGCCATGGGATAAACTTTCCGCTGCTTTTAAGCGCCGTTTTCGCCGCGTTTTCAAGCCCGCCGCAGCATGGCACTTCCATGCGGACGACGGTAACGCTTTTAATATCGTTGTTTTTGATTATTTCAGTAAGTTTATTGGAATAATCCACGCTGTCAAGCTTAGGGCAGCCCACAAGCGTGATGCGCCCCTTTATAAAGCGCTCGTGGAAGGACGCGTAAGCATAAGCTGTGCAATCGGCAGCGATAAGCAGCTTCGCACCCTCAAAATATGGCGCGTTTATGGGAACAAGCTTTATTTGCACCGGCCATTGTGAAAGGCGGCTTGGCGCTTCGCCGTGAGTTGGCTGCTCACTGCAATCGCAACTGTTGTGCGCTATGCTCTTTATCTGCGTGCCGGGGCAGCCGCAAGGCAGTTTGCCGTCATGAGCGCCAAGCTTGGCGGCTTTGCTTTTTAAAACGGCGGCTTCATCGTAAGCGGCGGCTTCGCGTTCCTCAAATGTGATAGCTCCCGTAGGGCACGCGGGCAGACAGTCGCCAAGGCCATCGCAATAATCGTCGCGCATCAGCCTCGCTTTTCCATTTGCCATGCCTATCGCCCCTTCGTGGCAGGCGGCGGCACAAGCACCGCAGCCGTTGCATTTTTCCTCGTCGATGTGAATGATTTTTCTTATCATGATTGTGACCATTGCTTTCGTTAATGAAAGCATCCTTTCATTGAAGTTATGGCTTTGCGCTGGCAACTTTGCCATTTTTAATTCAGGGAAGTCATTCAGCGCCAGTCGGCAGCTTTCGCTCCTTATACGCTGGTTTGACTTTTTGATGAGATTATACTAATATAACTGCAACAAGTCTGTTGGAATTCCAACGGAAATGAGGAAAAATGATTGAATATAGCGCGCTAAAGAAAACATCGTTGTTCAGCGGCATAGACGAAAGTGAAATCGAGGCTATGCTTGGCTGCCTCGGTGCAAGGATCAAATCATATCAAAAAAACGGCTATGTGCTAAGGATAGGCGATTCTCCGGATTGCGTGGGACTAATTATTTCAGGCAGTGTGCTCGTCATACAGGAGGATTTTTGGGGAAACAGAAATATTCGCGCCCGCGTGAGCAAGGGACAGGTGTTCGCGGAAGCCTTTGCCTGCGTATCGGGTGCTGTAATGGACGTGAGCGTTGTGGCAGATGAGAGCACTGATATTATGTGGCTAAACGTTCAGCGCATACTTAGCACCTGCCCAAATGGGTGCGCTCATCACAGCCGCATGATAAGGAATTTGCTTGCAGACCTTGCCGCGGGCAACCTTCGCGCAAATGAGAAGCTCACGCACATTAGCAAGCGGTCAACGCGGGATAAGCTGCTCTCATATTTCTCCGCAGAGGCGCGTCGGCAGGGCGCATCGGAGTTTTGCGTTCCGTTCAACCGGCAGCAGCTTGCCGATTATCTGTCTGTTGAACGCAGCGCAATGTCGGCCGAATTGTCCAAAATGCACAAGGACGGTCTGCTGCGGGTCGATAAAAACATGTTTTATCTTTACGACAGAATGTAATTACAGCTTAAAACTGTAATTATAATACTGAATTATTTATATGTTTATGTAAACATAACACTTAACATTTTGCAAATAACCATGTTTTTTGTAAAATTAACAAAAAAATATTGTAATTATGTAAAAGTCTCGGTATACTCATGAAATAAAAAAAAGAAGCGGAGCGCATTTAAAAGCGTGCCGCAAAATAGCTGGCAAGCCTGTAGAAATGCAGTGCACGCAAAGCCAAGAGGCTAACCCGCGCTCGGAGCGCGGCATGTCAGTCTGGCTGCACTAAATTAGAGCCAGAGTTGCAAAAAGCGAATCTGCCTTATAAAAATTGTTGCAGGCTCTACCGCGCTTTATGGAATGGAAGGAAGCGTATGAAAACAAAAAACACCCAAATTTTTGCTACATTTATATTATCGGTTTTGCTGGCGCTTATCGCAGTGGGCAGCATGCTGCTGTTTCAGCGCAGGGTCACCAAGCTAGCAGAGGCCCAAGCCTATCAAACGCTTACCGGTTCCGCCAAGGAGCAGATGGCCACACTAAACGAAATTTTTAGCGGACGCTTTTCAGTTTTAGAGTCCTTTGCAAACAGTCTAGCTAATCAGAAAACCGAATTAACGCTGGAAGATGTTACCATTAGAATGAACGCCATTACCCAGGTGTGCGATTTTGATAATCTAGCCGTGGCGGGGGCAGATGGTGTTGCCTATACAAGCGATGGCCTTCGGGAGGACTCGTCCGACCGTTTTTATATGACTGAGGCGCTTAGCGGACGTCGTGCAATTCAAAATTTGACGGATAGCAGGCTGTATCAAAAAAATCGCATGGTTCTCTCGGTGCCGGTGTATTTGGACGGTAAAGTGGCGGGCGCTGTGATGGGTAGCTTTAGTGAGGAAGAAGTTAAGAAGCTTTTGGTTTCCTCTGCATTTGACGGAGTGGCCTATTCCTTTTTGAGCGATTCAGCGGGCGAGATAGTGGTCTCGGCGGAAGCTCCGCTGCTTATGCAGGAAACCGGCAATTTATTTGATAAATTTGCCAATATGCAGCTTGAGGAAGGAACTACGGTTGAACGCATAAAGGACGACCTTAAAAACGGACGCAGCGGAGTGGCGGTCTATTCAATCGGCAAGGAAAAGCGCTATGCGGTCTACAGACAGACCGGCATTAACGATTGGTATATATTTAATGTTGTGCCAGGCACGGTGGTTGAGCAGACGATAGTCACGCAAAACCGGCTTGGAACGATCAGCATAGGAACGGTGGCGCTTTGCGCGCTGCTGCTGCTGGTGATAATGGCGTGGCGGGAAAGACATAGAATAATGGCCTTGAAAAAGCTTCAGAATGAGCAGCTTTTGCGCCTTAGCACAGATCCTGTCACAGGGCTTTTGAGTGCGCAGGGCTTTACGCACGCAGTGGAGGAAATGCTGCGCACCCTGCCCCAAGGACAGTTTTGCGCCATGCTTGATTTTAGTATAGTTAATTTTAATCAGTATAACGCGTCCTTTGGCAGCGACGCTGTTGATGCGGTGCTGCGCGGGGTGGCTGAAACGCTCGTTGCCAAATGCCGAGTGAAACAGCCATGTGCCCGGCTTTCGGCCGATCGTTTTGCTTGCTTTGTCATCGGCTGTGAGAGCAAAGACGAGCTTATGGAGCGGATAATAATGCTTGATAAGGAGCTTCACGCGATAGAAGGAGCGCATCAGCTGCAAATAGCGTATGGCGTATATATTCTGGACGATTGGACTTTGCCCGTTGATGAGCTCTACGATCGTGCCGTAGCGGCAAGGCTGACGGCCGATGAGAACACCTATCATATTGGCTTTTATGATCAGGTTATCCATCAGCGCCAAATTGAGGACGCCATGCTTGTTGAGCGCATGGACGAGGGATTAAGGCTTGGGCAGTTTGTGGCCTACTATCAGCCTAAATACGATACGCATACGGAGCGCATTGTGGGCGCTGAGGCGTTGGTGCGCTGGATTCGTGAGGACGGAAAAACCATACCGCCCGATAGGTTCATCAGGCTTTTCGAGCAGAACGGCCTTATCACAAAGCTGGATCTATTTATGTTTGAACGCGTGTGCCAAAAGCTTGCCTCAATGGAAAATCCAATACAAATATCCGTAAATTTCTCACGCATGCATTTGTACGACACGGAATTAGCGGATAAGCTGTGGGAGATCACGTCCAAATATGGGGTAGCAAGCAATCTATTGGAGATAGAGCTGACGGAAACGGCCTTCTTTGATAGGCGTGACGCGCTGATATTTAATATGAATAAGCTGCGCGAGCGAGGCTTTTCAGTTTCGCTGGACGAGTTTGGCAGCGGTTTTTCCTCACTCAACACACTAAAAGACGTTTATTTTGATACATTAAAAATTGACAAGGAGTTTCTGTCTGAAACTACGGCGAGCGAACGGGGACAAAAGGTGATAAAAAGCGTGTTTGCGCTGGCCAACTCACTCAAGGTTCAAACCGTGGCGGAGGGTGTGGAGACTGCCGAGCAGCTTGAGGTTTTGAGGGAAAACGGGTGCGACATTATTCAGGGCTATTATTTCTCGCGTCCATTACCTGAGGCCGAGTTTGACCGCCTGCTGCACAAAAACGTTACAAAATAAAAAAACTCGCAGAGCGTCCGCAAAGACGTCTGCGAGTTTTTTTATGCTTGCAAGTCGCAAGCGACGCACGGCTCGCGCTTTATCGCTTTAAGCAGTACCCCGACACAGCCGTCAATGCCCAGTGTGCCGCTGTCAAGTATTAAATCATAATTTGCCTTCGCACCCCATTCCTTGCCGGTATAGTGCTTATAATAATTTGCCCTCACCTTATCCGCACAGTTGATTGCGCTTAATGCGTCGTCATGCGCAACGCCGTATTCCTCGGTGACTCTGCGTATTCTTTCCTCATTGGAGGCTTTGATAAATATATCAAAGGTGTCGGCCTTCCCGTGAAGCACCGCGTCCGCGCAGCGGCCGACAATGATGCATGAACCCTGCCGGGCGAGCGAACTAATCACCTTGCTTTGGGATATGAATATTTCGTCCGAGTCCGGCGTGCCATCGTAGGCAAATATGCTTTGGGCATAGTATGCACCGGTGATTGCGCTATAGGAAACGCCCTTTGTTACGCTCTCCTCAATGCTCATGATAAGCTCGCTGTCCAAGCCGCTTTGTTTGGCCGCCATGTCGATAAGCTTTTTATCATAATAGGGTATGGCAAGGGCGGAGGCAAGCTTTTCGCCAATCTCGCGCCCGCCGCTTCCGTATTCGCGGCTGATTGTGATTACGATGCCCGGAGTGTGAGGCTGAGCAATAGCGTCAGCTTTTGTGTCGCCCATGCAAGTGCGCTTTAGAATAATCACAAGCAGTATAAGCCCAAGAACGAGCGTTATCGCGTCCGCAACGGGCTGCGCCCAAAGCAGCCCCTTAAAGGCAAAGCTGCCGTTTAGCAAAAGCAATAGCGGAATGTAGAATAGCCCCTGCCGCGCTACGGAGAGCAGCAGCGAAGCCTTCGCCTTGCCAAATGCCTGAATTGCGGTTGAGGCAAGCATCTGAGGCCCGAGCGCCAGGAACGACCACATGTAGGTGCACAAAACCGTAGCTCCGGCTGCAATCACCTCCGGCAGTGGCGTAAAAATGCTCACAAGCCCTGTTGCAAAAATTCCAAATAGCACTGTGAGCGCAATGCCTATTCCCTCCGTCATAATCATGCCGGTTTTGATAATCGCTTTTACGCGCACAAAATTCTTTGCGCCGTAATTATAGCCGATAAGCGGCTGACAGCCCGCGGCAAATCCCATAAATATAAATGTGCCTATTTACATAAGCTTCGCGGCTACGCCCATTCCTGCGACGGCGTTTTCACCGTAGCACTTGGCCAGATTGTTGCACACGATAAGCGCAGCGCTCATTAAAAACTGGCTCAGCGCTGCCGGAATGCCTATGGCAAAGGTCGGCCCCCATATTTGCCTTTGAGCGCATATATCTTTGAGCTTGAACTTCACGAGCGATCTGCCCGAGAGATAGTACCAAATATAATAGCCTATAGCGCCCACGTTTCCTAAAACGGTGGCTATGGCCGCGCCTTGTATGCCCATATTCAAACCGAAAATGAATATTGGGTCAAAAACCACATTTATCACCGTGCCAAGCATCATTCCAATTATAGATGGCATGGCCGCACCCTCGCTGCGGATAAGCTGTCCGCCTGTATAGCTTAGCATAACGGGCAGCGTGCCTATGAACATGATTGATGCATAGCTGCTTGCGTATGGATACACCGCCTCGGTTGCGCCGAGCAGCGTGATAAAGGGCTTTAGAAAACCAAGGCCAAGCGCCGTCACAATAACTGCAAGCCCCGCGCAAATGGCTATTCCCGTTGAGAGCGTCTTATTTGCTGATTTATTGTCTTTTTTTCCAAGACACCTTGATATGTAAGACGCCGCACCGGTGCTGATGATTGTGGCTATCGCCATCATCAGCATGAATATGGGCGCGGTGATATTTGCCGCCGCGAGCTGATTAGGGTCGTTGAGCTTTCCGATAAAAAATGTGTCCACAAGGTTATAGAGCACCTGCACCATCATGCCGCATACAACCGGAATAGACATTTTAAGTATCGCTTTTATAATTGGCGCTTCACCCATCAGCTCTGTTTGTTTATTTGCTGTCACTGTTTTTCCTCCTTAATTTGCATTTTAACTGTTACGCCCATGTTTACTATCGCACGCCCGCGCATATCATGCCGAAACAAAAACACAATTTCTTGCTTTACGCCTGGCAGATTTTTTGCATGGCGGCGGTGCGCAAAATTTATTGTAGCCTAGTTCGTTGAACTATCAACAGTTGAAACATCAATAGTATCGTACATTTCCCAAGCAATGTCAATAGGACGACAGGATTTTGAAAGAGCCTCTTGTTGCGGCGTCAAACATAGGTAACACATTTAGCTCAAGATGAGCTGTCAGGGGAAGGGTGGAGATTTTCGTAAGAAAAACAACCCGACCTTGACAGCGGGGTCCAGTTTGCCATAATTTTCTTTGGTCTTGCGGACAAACCTGTTCGCAAGACCTTGATTACCATTTTTAAACCTCTACATCACTGCAAGATAGTCTTGCACAACAGCATCTGAACTCTTCTCAAATATCTCACAGTAATTGCAATTAGGTATCAGCTTACCAGTCTCCTTATCAAGCTTACATATTGCAACCATCTTACTCGTGGGCTTTCCGTTTTCGTTTCTGTACGTTTTGAGCGAGTATTGTATATACACATGCTCACCTTTAGAAACTTTGACGCAATGTTTAGGTGTATCGACCTGGATTTTCACATTTAGTGGCATATTGAACAATCCTCCTGCAACACAAACGTATAGTAGTATCGTAACGCCTTTGAGCACAAAATGCAATGGCTTTCTGCATTTATTTTTGCTTTTTTTAATACGCTCGTGCTAATGCTAACACTTCTTCCTTAAATTCCTCACTGTACTTTGTTGTTATTTTGAACATGGGTTGTGGTAAAATAATGTTGATATGAAATTTCAGGGTTTAGCAATAACGCGAAGCTTATTATATGCTTGTTCTGGACAGGTAATTGAAGCAATCGCTGCAACTCAGAACCCCTATCACGAAGAACAGCACGAGCAGCGCATAACCGATAGCCTTTAACCCGCCGTGAATGGTTTCGATTACGCTCCATACCGTCCCGCCTTTAAAGGCTTCGGGGCTGGTAGAAAGCAGCGTCCAAACCTCAGTGAGCTTGTTGTTCCATGTGGTTAGGGCATTTTGAAGGATTTCTACGATCCAGTTGCGCTTGCTGTATGTCAAACTCTCATCTTGCCAGTCGCTTAGATAGAACATAA
>CAZUUR010000004.1:0-11426 GCA_964622815.1 uncultured Oscillospiraceae bacterium
ATGACATGCTCGGCGCGGGGCTTATGGACGAGCCATTTTACCGCGATAACGAGCTCAAGGCGCTCAAGCTTATTGAAAACGATTTCGTATATACGCGAGAGTTCACATTGGACGCGGAGCTTCTATCGCAGCCGCGCGTGCTGCTGCGCTGCGAGGGGCTTGATACGCTCGCCTGCCTCACGCTCAACGGGCAAAAAATAGGCGAGGCGGACAATATGCACAGGATATGGGAGTTCGATGTGAAGCGCGCGCTCACTGCGGGCGCTAACACGCTTGAAATACGCTTTGCTTCTCCCACGCGCTATATAAAGGAGGCGTACAAAAGCAGCCGCGCGGACGGCTCCGAGGACGCTATGGTTGGCTTCCCGCTGATAAGAAAGGCACACTGCATGTTTGGCTGGGACTGGGGCCCGAGACTGCCTGACGCGGGGATATGGCGTGATATTTCGCTTGTTGGCTTTTCAAGCCGCATAGAGCAGGTGCATGTGCGTCAAACTCATAAAAACGATAAGGTTACCTTAAATATCGCCACCACGCTTGAGAAAGCGGGCGCTTACGAGCTTAGGCTCAGCGTCGTGTCGCCCAACGGCGACCGCACATGGCATGCTCAAGGCGAGAACGCCACAATACAGATAGACTCTCCAAAGCTTTGGTGGCCCAACGGCTTTGGCGGTCAGCCGCTTTACACGGTTGTGGCGGAGCTTTATGAAAACGGCGAAAAGACCGACGAATGGAAGCGCAGGATAGGGCTTAGAGAGCTTACGGTGCTGCGCGAAAAGGATAGTTGGGGCGAAAAATTCTGCCATCGCGTGAACGGGGTGAACATATTTGCGATGGGCGCGGATTATATTCCCGAAGACAATATTTTGCCGCGCGTGAACAAAGAGCGCACAAGGCGACTGCTTGAGGACGCCAAGGCGGCGAATTTCAACTGTGTGCGCGTTTGGGGCGGCGGCTATTATCCCGAAGATTTTTTCTATGATATATGCGATGAACTGGGGCTTTTAGTGTGGCAGGACTTTATGTTCGCGTGCGCGGTATATAATCTCACCGATGAATTTGACGCGAATATCCGCGCGGAGATAACCGATAATGTGCGCAGGCTTCGTCATCACGCGTCGCTCGCGCTGTGGTGCGGCAACAATGAGATGGAGCAGTTTGTAGCGCAGGGTGTGTGGGTGTCAAGCGACAGGCAGAAGGCCGATTACATCAAGATGTATGAATACATATTCCCGCGCATACTCAAGCGTGAAGACCCCGACACCTTCTATTGGTATGCAAGCCCTTCGTCAGGCGGCAGCTTTGACGCGCCAAACGATGAGAACAGGGGTGATGTGCATTATTGGGAGGTATGGCACGGCGGGCTTCCCTTTACAGATTATCGAAATCATGCATTCCGCTATGTTTCGGAATTTGGCTTTCAATCCTTCCCATGCCTAAAAACGATAGAGAGCTTTACATTGCCTGAGGACAGAAATATTTTTTCATACGTTATGGAGAAGCATCAGCGCAACAATTCCGCCAACGGCAAGATAATAGGCTATATATCGCAGATGTATCTTTACCCCACCAAGCTTGACACTCTCGTGTACGCCTCGCAGCTGCTGCAGGCGCAGGCCATGCAGTATGGCGTCGAGCATTGGCGGAGGCACAGGCATGACGATAGATGCATGGGCGCCGTGATATGGCAGCTAAACGACTGCTGGCCGGTTGCGAGCTGGTCGAGCATAGACTACTATGGCCGCTGGAAGGCGCTGCACTACTACGCCAAGCGCTTTTTCGCGCCGGTGCTAATATCATGCATGGAGGAAGGAACACTCTCGCAGAACACCAATGTGAACGCGGAATCATTTAAGCTTAAAAAAAGCGCCCGGCTAAACGTTAGCAACGAGACTATGGCGGCGTTTAAAGGCACGGCGCATTGGTCGCTCAGGCGGCCTGACGCGAGCGTGATACGCCAAGGCGTTTTCCCCGTCGCCGCAGCGCCGCTTGATTCAGTATGGCTTGATGAGCAGGATTTCTCCAATGAGGACACCTGCTATTACTCATACAGGCTGACGGACGACACGGGCAAGGAAATGGGGCGCGGGAGCGTGATTTTCTGCGCGCCCAAGCATTTTGGTTTTATAGACCCCAAGCTCAAGGTCACTCTTGAGGGTAACGAGGTAATAGTTACAGCGGCCGCTTACGCGCGCTCGGTGGAGCTTACGGCAGACGACGACACCATATTTGAGGATAATTATTTCGATATGGACGGCGGCGAACGGCGCATAGGCATACTTCGCGGTGCGCCAAAAACAGTGCAAGTGAGAAGTGTGTGGGATATAAGGTAAAAAGCTGCGTCGGGGATAAAAATTAACGAACAGCAAGGCATTTCAGAATTATTTGGAGCGCTAAAGCGGCGGGGTATGTCCCCGCCGCCAAATATTATTTTATCATTCCGCCATGGAAGAAGCATTCGTATACGCTCGCAGCATCAAAAGTAATTTCTTCGTAACCCTGATACCATTGAATATCGCCTTCAACGCTCATATCATACGCGTATTCGCGGAGCTGAATATGCTTTGGCCCGCGATATGGAAGCTCAGGGGTGCAGTGCTTTAGCGCTTCCTTCAAAAAATCGCCGCTAAAGCCATAGCCTGTGACGCGGCCGATATAATTCATGGAATAGATCGGCTCGCCTTTATACCAAACCACTTCCTCGCCGGAGAATTTTTCCCCGCCGACAAAAGTATCAATATAAAGGAAATCGCCCTCGCTATAGCTTAGATCATGCGAACACGGGCGCGACGGCACTGCGTTTTCCGGACCTTTGCCCGCGTAGGTAGCACGCTTTGCCGTGCATAAAAACTCTCTTAATTCCTTCTCATTTTCCACAGTCGTCTTCCCCCTAAATATTTGCATATATTATCTGGCGCATTTTGCGTCTTAGCGACCAATCCGGCCCTTCCGCGATTTGCTGCATATATACGAACGCGCAAGCCTCCTTGGGGTCGATAAAGAAATAGCTGCCAGCAAGCCCGTCCCAGCCATATTCCCCGACAGAACCGTTGCTTGAGGCGGCGGCCGGATCGCGCATTATTCTAAAAAGGTTTGCATAATCGTAACCGCGCATGCCCTCGAGAGTAAACGTATCGCGCTGCGCCGTACTCATGCGGCTCGTGCGGAGAAAATCCATGGTTTTTCGGCCCAGCAGCACATTGCCTTCAAATGTTCCGTTTGACAGCAGCATAGCCGCAAAAGAAGCATAATCATTGAGCGTTGAATAAAGTCCGCCGCCACAGGAAAGAAAGCTCGGCTGCGCGGACGGAGCATCTATTGAAAGGCCGTATTTTAGATCGTCCGTAACGGGCGTCACCCGTCTATATGAATCGCGCACATACATTGTGGCGAGGCGCGAAAGCTTGGCCTCCGGCACAAAGAAATCCGTATCGCACATATTGAGCGGATTTAAAATATTCTCCTTCAAATAGCTGTCAACGCGTACACCGGTTACGGCCTCGATAATGCCGCCGAGCACATCAGCGCCAAAGCCATATCTAAAGCCTGTACCAGGCTCAAAGGCGAGCGGGGTGCGGCAAAGCTCGTTGCACACGTCCATCGTTGACAGCTTTTCGCCACTTTTGGCGCGCTCAGTAAGGTTCATGCCAAGCCCGGCCATCGTGCGCTCCGGTTTATCGCCCATCTCATTTGGATAAACGATGCCGCTGGTCATATCCATAAGGTTTTGGATAGTCACCGGTTTTCTTGATGGGCGAACGCCGTCCTCGACCGCTATTTTAGGCGTACACAGCGCGGGCACGTACTCGGCGGCGTTCTGCCATAAATCAAGCTCGCCGCGCTCATAAAGCTGCATCACGGCGACGGAGGTTATTGGCTTCGTCATCGAATATATTTTATAAATGCTATTCTCGCTGTCACTGCCAAAATGCCCCTCGTATGCGCGAGTCGCCCCGCCGTCCGTGATTAGCATAGCGGCGCAGCCGCCGAGGCGCCCTGCCTGAATTTCACGAGAAAGCAGCTTGTCAAGCTGCTTGGATAGCATAATATCATTCATCAGTCATTCTCCTTCTTTTGCGCAAGCTTATGCTCGCGCTCCGTGGCAAATATCATTACGGCCGCTATTACGAGCAAATAAACAGGCCATGCCTCAAGCCCTATCACTGGTGAAATCCACCCGAAAAGGGGCGAGAGCAGCGCGCCGCCTATATATGCGCCCGCAAGCTGAACACCCATCATGCCCTGAGAATTTTTTTCTCCAAAAAGCTTGGGCGTTGCATCAAGCATGGACGGGAATATGGGGGCGCAGCCGATGCCCGCAAGCAAAAGGCCGACAACGGGAAACAGCCCGCCAAGCGGAAGCAATATCATTATTATACCCAAAATGGCTATGGCTTGTCCAATCCTTATCAGCGTCCTGTCGGACAGCTTCATGGCTAAAAAGCCGGATATAAGCCTGCCGCCCATTATTCCAAAGTAAAACATCGCCGCCCACGACGCAGCCACATCGGGCGTTACATTTTTAACATTTACAAAATATGTGCTTGCCCAAAGCCCCGCCGAATACTCAACCGCGCAATATGCAGCAAACGCCACTATTGCAAACGGTGCTCCGGGCAGCTTTAAAAGCACGCGCTTGGGCGTTGGCGCCAAATTCCCCGCCGGCTCGTCCAAGGCAGTGTCGCCTTGTTTAAAGCGTTTACATGCCACCTTTTTCCATAACGGCAAGGAAATTATCACCACCGCCACAATGCCTATAAGCACGAAAGCTACTGTCCTGTATGCGCCGCGCCAGTTATTCGTGACAAGAAAGGTGGATACCACGAGCGGGCCGCCCGTTGCGCCTATGCCCCAAAAACAGTGCAGCCAATTCATGTGCTTGGCCTCGTAATTGAGCGCCACAAAATTATTGAGCGCTGAATCCACCGTGCCGCCGCCTATGCCAAGCGGTATGCTCAGCGCCAAGAGCACATAGAAGCTATTTGTAAAGGATATTCCCATTATGCCGATTATCGTCAGGCATATTGAAACGGCTGCCACAGGACCAGTGCCAAAGCGCTTTATAATGCGCTCGGAAACAAGGCTTGAGAGCACCGTCCCGCACAGCGCCACAATGGACGCAAAGCCTGCCACGGAGATCGAAGCGCCAAGATCTATATGCATTACCGGCCAAGCCGAGCCAAGAAGCGAATCCGGAAGGCCAAGGCCAATGAACGCGAGATAGATCACCGCAAGTAATGCTGTTGCCATATTTCTCCTCTCAAATACCACCGCCCGACAGCATGACGGCTTAATCGATTAAGTATACACCATTATCAAGCCTTAGGACAAGAAAAAATATTAGGCCGGAAGTTCCCCCGGCCTTTGCTTGAGCGCTACCGCTCGACTGCTTCCGCTTCACCAAGCGGCACAGGCATTTGATTTGAAGGCACAGCGCCTGCTGGAAGCGTGAGCACCTCGCCTATATATATAAGATTTGGGTTTTCACGGGGATTAAGCTTTAATATTTCGGCAACGGTGGTGTTAAAGCGTTTGGCAATAGATGAAAGCGTATCGCCGCGCTGTACCGTATAGGTTACAACCTTACCCACTATATACGGCTTTAGCACACGCCATGTCCTAGGCCCTGCAATGCCATCGTCAACAAGGTTGTTTGCGCGTTGAAAAGCACGCAGCGCGGAAACCGTGTTTCTGCCGAATACGCCGTCTATGCCGCCAGCGTCGAAGCCCGCGTTCGCAAGCGCATATTGCATTATCCCAACTAGCACTCCCCTATCGCCAAAGCGAAGCATTATGCTGCTCCAATCAATAAACGGAGCTATAGTAAACCAAGTGGCATCGTCTACCACGCCTGTTACAAGCAGACCCGCCGCCTTTTGCAAAGCACGCACCGAGTCGCGGGTTTTTGTGCCGAACAGACCATCGACAACGCCCACGCTGAAGCCCGCCTCCTTGAGCGCATTTTGCAAAATTGTCACCATGCGGCCGCGGCTGCCGCGTCTTAGCACATCAGTATCCGGTTCGAGCGCAAATGGTTCAAGGAAGCTCCATGTGCGCGCACCCACCACGCCATCTTCATTTAGACCCAAAACCCGCTGAAACTGCTTGACCGCCCGCTCCGTCTGCGCGCCAAACACTCCGTTCACCTGCCCGGGATCATAGCCCGCGCGTATAAGCGCCGTTTGCAGCAGCTTTACATCGGAGCCTGTATCTCCACGCTGTAATATTCTCATGGTTTTTTCTCCTCTTACACTAATCGGCGCGGAGCACCGCGCTTATGTTTTATAGACTATTCACAGAAATAAAAAGTGTGAAAGGAGAGGAGGCGTGACCAAGGGGATCGCGGCATGGCGCGCTGAGGTAAAAAAGCGGCGGTCGGGCTTTACCCGACCGCCAAATGCTTATTTATTTCTTTCTTTTTTCTTATGCAGCCCTATGGCGGCGTTTATCGCGAATACTGCGAATATTACGACCATCAGCAGCGTCCACTCATCTATAAGCCTTATATTCCATGTGAGCGGCTCTGTAAGGAAGAAGGCTATTATCGCGCCCACAGCGGCAACTATGCCCACCACCTTGGAGATACGTCTGCGAGTCCTGTCTTTATCTTCGCTATCGTCAGTCTGGTCATCGGCCACCTTATCGTCCTGCTTGCGCTTCCTTGCAAGGAGCATTAGCACGGAGCCAAGCGCCGTGAGCACCATACATACAAGGTTCACAAGCGCCAGCATTGGCGCACTTATCTCTACGGGGAGCACTGCCGCCGGCAGATCTTCATCTGGAATGACGACAACGTCCTCAGCCTCGCTTGCCTGATCCTGCGGCGCCGGCGCCTGCGGAAGCTCCGCATCAGGTATAGTGGTGACTATCGGAGTAACAGGGCTGGGATTAGGCGTCTGAGGCGTATTGGGTACAGCGCTTGGTACTGCGCTCGGTATTGCACTTGGTACTGCGCTTGGCACTGCGCTCGGCACTGCGCTCGGTACCGGCGTGTGCGGATTATATGGCGTCTGAGTAGGCACCGGGGTTACAGTAGGCACCGGCGTCACAGTAGGTACGGGCGTTACAGTAGGCGACGGCTGGGGTTGAGCGGGAGGCTCCACTATCGTAAGCTTACCGTTCTCAACGGTTACAGTATAATTCTTATTCGCGTTCGTGACCGTCGCGGTTATGGTGTATTCACCGGCATTAGTGCCGGTCACACGGCTGTAAACTATTGTGCCGATGCTGTCTTGACCAAGAAGCCCATTGACCTCGCCTGTAAAGCTCGGGTCGCCCTGAGCCGTCGTCTTTGTAAAGCTATTCACCTTTATGGTAACAGGAGCGGGCACTATCTTTAGCACGGGGACATCGCTCATGCTGAATTTATATTGCGCGCTTACATCATTGCCGCCGAGCTCCGCCTTGGGTGTGCCGCTGAACGAGCCTTTATAGGTTCCCACTTCAACGCCGCTTGCCGGTGTGACCGTTATGCCGGATATGGTAAGCTGCGCATCGGAGCCTGTGTACTTATCGGAGGTCTGCTGCGAGGCGTTCGTGTATGTAACTGTCTTTTCCTCGCCCTTTATTACGACTACTCCCTTTTGCTTCCACTTAGCGGTATAAACAAGATTGTCTACGACTGTTTTACCTGCGCCCTCGCTGCCCTCGCGCTCCCAACCGGCAAAGTAATAATCACCGCTTTTGGGTGCGATCTGGCCGGAAAATCCCGGTATGCCTTCACCGTATTTCACATTGGTGCTAGTTGCGCTGAACGCGCCCTGATCGCCCGGAAGATAGCTGACGCTGAATATCAGCCTGTCGAATACGACGTTCGCCACATTGAGATTGGTATTTGTCGATATTTTTATCGCGGTCTTTTGGTCAACCTCTCTGCCGGGAGTCTCGTAACCTGCCAAAGGAGCGTTTGCGGTGAGCGATATGGATACCTCGCTCTCAAATTCAGCGGCATTGGTGACGCTTGCTATGAGATTGGCTTGGGCGACCTCATCTTTATAATAGTTTATGGTGTAACTATATTCGTTTCTCTCAAGGTTAGCTTCAACCACAATATCGGCATCGGGCATCTTAGTTATCGTTGGATAGCTCCAGCTCTCAAAATGCCAGCCCTCGGGAATATTGACAGTGGCTGCGGACTGATTTTTAGGAATATCATGATCAAACTGCACGGGAACGGAAGCCGTCTGTATACCCTTCACCTTGAATATCACATTATGCCTGTTGCGCTGAAGCTTGGCATTTATAGTTACGTCCCCATCCGGCATATTGGTTGGCGACACCGTCCAGCCGCTGAAAGTAAAGCCCGTTTGACTTATGGCGTCGGGCGCCGTTATTGTTTCTCCATAGGCTATTTGCTTGGGATAGCCGTTTACATTTATGGCAGCGCCCTCTGATATGCCGTCCGCATCTACAAACTCATAATTGAATATGAGATTATGGCTGTTTACGCCCCACTGTGCGTCGAGATAAATGTTAGCGGACATTGACTTATATTCAAAGCCCACGGCAACAGCGGTATTGTCATGTTTCCAGCCGGTGAACGTATAGCCCACACGGTTGAGCAAGCCTTTATCAAGCACCACAGGGAATTTGCCGGTATTGCCGTTATACGTTCCGCCGTAAAGATTGGTATCCGTGGGAACGGTAACGACATCACCGGCATTTGCCGCCGTAAAGTTGGCGCGATAATATATTCTAAACTGTTCGCAGTCCGGTATATCATCGTCATTTGTATCCGCCGCCCACACTGCATATAAGGTCTTATCCGCCGTAAGCATACCAAGACTCGCTCCGCTCGCTTTGAGTCCGGTCGGGATAGCGTCGTCTTCGCCTACGATAGCGGGCGCGGTATTTACATCGGCCCAGCCGAGGAAAATATACCTGTCAAAATACGGAACCGTGGTGGAAACGCTGGCTTGCGCATCATAATAGAAGTCAACGTCGCTTATAGTCCCCACGCCGCCGTTTACGTCATGCTTGAGAGTATATTTCGCGTCCTCTTCCCACTGAGCCGTAAACGTGACATTGCCTTGAAGCTTATAACCGTCGCCCGCTTGATAAATAGCTTCGTCTAGCTTCCAGCCGGTAAAGTGATAGTGCTCAAGCTTATAGCCGTTAGCGGCGAGCTTATATTCATTTGCCTCTTGAGAGCCAATGAGCATTTCCTTGCTCGAAGCAGTTTCGCCGGTGATCGTCTTGCCTGCAACGCTGCCTTTATTGTATACGGCGACCGCCCAATCGGACTGGTATTTAATCCAGCCGGCATATACGGTGTATACTCCGTTTGTTGCATCGGCTATAGCAACGCTCGTCTTTGCCGCGTTCGTGCAGCTTGCGTCGGTAAACCAACCGTTGAATCGATAGCCGGCAACTCCAAATCCATTAGCCTTTATATTCGCGGTTTCGCCGCTATAATAGGCAGCATCGTCCTGCACGGTTCCTGTAACGGTCATGCCCTTGGGCGCGTTAGCATTATATGCAATTCTAAATGAGCCCTTGGCCGTCCACTGGCCAATGAGTTCAACATTGGCATTGCCCATTTCAAACGCTTCGCCTGAGTGATATATGTTATTGTTAAGCTTCCAGCCTATGAACGCATAGTCCCTGGACGCAAGGTTTCCTCCAAGCACGATTACCTCGCCGCCTTCAACATAAGTGTTGCTGTCGATAGGGGCGGCGCCAAGAACGTCGGTAGCGGACGCGGGGATATTCGCATTATAGCTCACGCTGTGCCACTGGCCGGCATCTTTTGAGAAATAAGCTCTGTGGTTGCAGGATTTCATCACCAGTGCACCATCGGTTGGCAGCGCATAGCTCCATAAGTTGAATTTATAGCCCTTATCGGCTATCGGCTTGGGCGCAGCCGGATAAGTCGCGCCATGTTTAAGCGTAAGCACCTGATCTCCGCCCTCAAGCGAGCCATTTGAAGAAGCGATGAATTTAACTGTATACTCATTTCTATCATAGTAGATAATCAGCTCAACACCTGCTTCGACCATGACCTTAGACATGGTGCTCATTGCTTGATTAAGTGTAAAGCCGGTAACATTCTTTGTGTCGGCTTTTACTGTGATACCTATTGCCTTAACGCCGGTCTCCTTCTTTGAGGTATCCTCCTCATAGCTGCCTTCGAGCTTTTCATACATATATCTCACGGTGTATGTTGAGGCCGCATTGGCGGTATAGTAGAAAATCACAATGTTTTCGGCTTCATTCGATGATATATCGAGCGTTATTTGATAAGCTTCGGGAGAATAACCTTGGATTATCTTATAATTCTCCGTTATCTTCGCGCTTGACGTTATCGCCTCGGTAGGTGAAGCAAGCTGCTTATTCGTATTCTTTTCAAGATAGCGCACAGTGTATTTGACCGATTGCACCGCGCGGTAAACAAACGTGATAACATTTTGGCTGTCATCAGCATTTACGGTTATGCTTTTCTGCGCCTTATCCGGGAAGCGTCCCTCTATCGCGGGAGCGTTCGCTACATAAGGATTGCCGACGGTAAGGTCTTGAGCGTTTGTGGGCGAAAGCAGCGCGCTGCCATTTTCATCAACATAATTTACGGCGCAGACGCGGGTGTTATCATCTTTATAAACGGCCACAAGGTTTATGTTCCTTGTTACCTCGGTGTTGAAATTGAAGGGGTGTGCATTATTGTTTTCCTCATACCAGCCAACGAATATTTTGCCATCGAGCTTAGGCGCGGCCGGTTCCTGTATTTTGCCAAGATACGCCACATGCTGCGATGCAAAGCTGCCTTCTCCGCCATTGGGATTGAAGGTTGCCTTAAACTCCGGATTCGCCCACTTGGCATAAACTATAATGCTGTTTGCGGGCATGGCGGTAAAGGCATATTCAGAGCCCTGAATACAGTCCTTTGACGTATACCAGCCAACAAACGTTGAACCTGCTGGCATATTGCTCGGCGGATTAGACGGTTTATACGCCGCAAAATCCGCAATGCTCTGCTGATACTTGCGTGACTCGGTTCTGATAACGCCGTCGCCGTTGTAGAAGTTAACGGTGTAGGAGTTGCGGGTATAGTAGAAGGTGAGCTTCCTATCTAAAAACTGAGCCTTGCCATCACGATATTTAGGATTTTTGCTATCGCTTTCATTGTAGGTAAAGCCGGTTATGGGATAATGATCCTCAGGAGTGCTTACGAGCGACTCAGCTTTTACCTTAACAGTATAATGCGTATCAACCTCGTATGACCCGGACAATGTCTCCAGCGAATAGTCATAGGTGTATTCATGACCTGTGTTATCAGCCGCATAATAGACATGCCCGCCTAAAGGCATGGTTTCCAAGAACGGCTGCATCACGCTTGAGTTTTTGCTGATCTTCCAGTTGCCGCCCGGCCATTTTATTGCCGCGCCGTATTTGGCGGTGATGGTCTCGCACTTATAGCATTGATCGCTGTG
>CAZUUR010000004.1:11436-19239 GCA_964622815.1 uncultured Oscillospiraceae bacterium
ACACTGTAGTTGATAGCACCACCAACTGTGTTTATGCTCCTTCAAGCCACAAATAAGCTCATTTGTCACAAACGTGAGCGTATACTCATTTCGGCTGTAATAAAGATTTACTATCGTGGAGCCGTCGCCAGCAACCGTGCGGTCAGCTTCGCTGACATTGCGCTCCTCATAGGTGAAGCCTTCATAAGTTTTTTTCTCATTACCCAAATTGATTATCGAGCCCGTTGTACCGCTCTTTTTAACAGACGTAAAGAACGAGTAGTCGTCGTTTTCGGCATTCTCCTGCCAATAGGCTACGGTGTATCCGGCGGTAGCGGCTTCCCATGACGCGGTAAGTTCAACATTCCTCGCGGGCATGCATGGCGGCGGCTGTAAAGGCAGCGCCATTCTCAAGCCAGCCTTTAAAGGCATAGCCAGGGCGAGTAGTCTCAAAACTGCTAAGCGCCGCGCCAAAATATACTGTCTTTGGCTCGACATAGCTGCCTTGAGCCGAATCAAATTTAATTGTATACGCATTACGGGTATAGAACACCTTTATAACGGCGTCCGCCGATATATAGGTATTCACGGGCAGGGGCTGCGCCGTAAAGCCCTCCTGAGTTTTATAGTCTATGTTCGCAGGAGCGTTGAGCATACCCGAAAGAGTGTCTGTTGCAAAGGCAGTACCTTCATATCCACTGCCGTCCACCGTCATTTTATAATGCTCCACGGTGTAATTTACGTTAGCCGGCGCGGAGTATATAACGGTTATGGTTTGCGTTTCGGCCTTGGTTATTTGCACAGAATAGTTATTTGGCACAAGATTCGCTAATATAGGGGAATCAACGGATATAGGCAGAACCGTATCGGCGGGAAACTCTGCCGTATAGCTCGGAGCTACCGGGCTATTTGCTTCATTAACATAATTTATAGTTACCGTAAACGGCGCAAGCGATTTATAATTCGCCGTTATCTTTGTGTCCTCATTTATCGTAGTAAAGGTTTTATCCCAATCAAGAAACGCCTTATTCTCAAGCTGCGGAGGCACCGGCGCTACCGCGCTCTCACCCTTGATTATGCGTTGCGGCTCGCCGATTACTTTTTCCTCGCCCATGCTGTCAATATATACGAATGTAACGGTAACGTATTGAGCCTCTGGGAAGCTGCTCACATACTTCGCCTTAACGTATAGCTCCGACGTTACGCAGGTATAATCCTTATCCCAACCGATGAATTGGAGGTCGCCCAGCTTTTGCGGGATTGAAGCAGGAGGCGTTGCGCTTTCGCCCTCATTTACCTTTTGTTCGTTAGTTGCCGTTACGCTTTCCGAAATAAGATACTCGAAAGTAACAGTATACTGTGTTGGCGTGACTGCGGAAGCGGGAATGCCTGTTGGAACAGGAGCTTCAACAGGCGTTGTCAGGCTCTGCTGTTCAGACGTTGGCGAAGCCGCGCCATATAAGCCGCTTTGAGCGGAAGGCAGCTCATCGTAATCGACCACCTGCTCATTGCCGGCATAAGCGGCTATGCCGCCAAAAGGCTGCACCACCATTATCAGCATCAGTACAAACGCCAGCAGACGTGATTTTTTCATTACTAACTTCTCCTTTACTTTCGACAATAAGGCATATATTCATTTATGACCAATCTACGCTTTTATTCTAAACACTTGAGGTTACATAACCGTTACATTTGGCGTGTTTCAATAAATATGCTAATAATTTTTTTTGCATAATTTTGTCGAATCGACGTATTTGTATCTTTTTCAATTTTATGCGTGTTTTATTGACGTTTATGACTTGCGTTCAGTAAAAAAATGAATAAAATTACATCATGATTACACATTCACGAGATTTGCCGCATTAGAGCGGTATGCTCGCAGCATAACCTGCCGGAATCACAAACGAATGGCGGGAGCCTACTCCCGCCATTCGTTTGTGATGTTTATTGCTCTTTATTTCTAAGGAAGCTCGGAAGATCTAGATTGTTTTTCTCCTTGGGGTTGTAATCGGTTTTAGGAAGGTCCGCCCTTGTAAAGTGCGGCGTTACGTCCTCACCCTCTGGTAGCGGCGAAGAATACGCGGGAGCTTTGCTCCTTGTGCGATTCCAAAAAGGCTCGGACGGGGCTTGCTCCTTGCTCTGCTGCTTGGCCTGGCCGACTGTGGTCGGGCGCGGCGGCTGAACTTGCGCGTCTTTTTTGTTGTTGGCCTCCCATGTGCCAAAGCCTGTGGCGATAACGGTAATGCGTACTGAATCGCCCATATCCTCGTCAATACCGGCGCCCCAAATGATATTGGCCTCCGGATCGGCATATTCCTGAATAAATTCGGCGGCCTTGCTCGTTTCGAGTATACCAAAGTCCGGCCCGCCCGTTACATTTATCAGCACACCCTTTGCGCCCGTGATAGTGGTTTCAAGCAACGCGCTTTCCACCGCCTGACGAGCCGCGTCCAGCGCGCGGCTTTCGCCCGACGCCACGCCTATGCCCATGTGCGCCATGCCGCGCTCCTTCATGATAGTTTTAACATCGGCAAAGTCGAGATTTATCATATTGGGCACGGCGATAAGATCGCTTATGCCCTGTATGCCTTGACGGAGCACATCGTCCGCTACGCGGAAGGCTTCAGACAGGCTCACATTACCAACCGCCTCAAGCAGACGGTCATTTGGAATTGTGATGAGCGTATCCACCGACTCCCTGAGATTTTGTATGCCGTTTAGCGCATTATTCATGCGCACCTTGCCTTCAAAGGCGAATGGCTTTGTTACAACGCCAACCGTGAGTATCCCCTGCTCCTTTGCGCACGCCGCGACCACCGGAGCTGCGCCCGTGCCTGTGCCGCCGCCCATGCCTGCCGTTATAAACACCATGTCCGCGCCCGCGAGCGCGGCGGCTATGGTATCGCGGCTTTCCTCGGCTGCCTTGCGGCCTATTTCAGGATCGGCTCCCGCGCCAAGACCGCGAGTGAGCTTCTCGCCTATCTGTATCTTTTGACTGGCACGCGATAGATACAGCGCCTGTTTATCCGTGTTTACGGAGATAAACTCAACTCCGCGCAAACCATACTGTATCATGCGGTTTACGGCGTTATTTCCCGCGCCGCCAACACCCACAACCTTTAATTGCGCAAATTGACCGCTTTCAAAATCCAATTCCAACCCGATAGGCATAAGATACCCTCCTAAAAATTATCACTTCAAAAAGAAGTCTCTCAGTTTCTTTAAAATGCCGCCCTGATTATCCTGAAACACTCTGCCTATAGTGTCCCGCTCCTCACCTGAGTGCATTACAAAATCCATCACCGAAAACGCACTGGCGTAATTGGGCGAGGAAAGCCTCGGCATCCACGGCATGCGCACCTGAATAGGCGCGCATATACGCCGCTCTATAAATTCGCAGCCGCCGCGCATAAGCGTTATGCCTCCGCCCGTCATATAAACGGGAAGGTTCTCGCCAAGCTCCGCGCCCATATCCATTATTGCGGCGGCTATGAGCGAGGCAAGCTCCTTGGTACGCTCCTCAATTATATACTGTATGGCGCTATGGTCAACACGCATTGCGCCTCCGCCCGGTTTTCTTATTGTATCTATGCTGTCCTGATAATCAAGCGAATAAACATAGCGGCGCTTTATATTCTCCGCTATTGACCGCTCTATGCCCAAGCCATAGCATAAATCACCCGTGAAATGCGCCCCGCCCACGTCTATTACGCGAAAATCTATGAGCGCGGCGTTATGTATGAGCGACACATCAGTGTGAGCAGCACCCACATCTATGAGCACCGCCCTGTGCGCGCGCTCCTCCTCCGGAATAACAAACGTGCTCTCGCTAAGCGGCACAGCAATGAACATATCCGCTTCAAGGCCTAATCTGTCAAGTCCCTCCGCCACAAGGCGCTTTACATGCGAATCCACATACATGTGCGACACCGTGGCACTGGCCTCGTCAAGCGCTATACCAACTGGCACATCTGGCCTGATAACGCCGTCCACCGCAAATTCTATAGGCGTTGAATGAATTGGCTCAAAGCCTTCCGGCTGAGGAAAATCCATAGAGGCGTTCAAAAGCTCATCTATATCGTTATAGCTAAGCCGTTTGTTTTTTGCCTTTGGCTTAACGCTGCCATGACCCTTTATAAGCTTGACGAACGGCGCTCCAACGCCCACGGCTATATCTCTTACGCGGTGCTTGGCCTCGTTTTCGGCCATTGTGACGCAATCGGTTATCGCGTCCAAAAACTGCTGCTCGTCCACTATCGTTGCTCTTTTATAGCCGGAATATTCCTTTATGCCCGCGCCGTTGACGACCATGCCGTCCCTATTTCCGGGGCTGCATATAAGGCTTATAACTTTTGAGCTGCCTATGTCCAAAACAGCGGAATACTGGCTCATCAGACCTCCGGCGCGCACAAAAACGCAACAAACTCATTCCATTTTTTGTATCTATAAAGACACCCTTATGAGCATACCACATTTTCCCTATTAAGCGCAAGTAATAGCGGCTACATTCATCAAAAATCACCATATTCAGTGTTCAGCCGGAAAAACCGTCATAATTGAGCGTCGGCGTGGGCGTGCTCGGCGGCGGGGTTGGCGTTGCGTCCGGCTGCGTTGTGCCCGGCTGCGTGAAAGGAGCTGCATCTGTGTGCGTTGCGTCCGTAGGGCTCGCGTTGGTGGAGCTAGCGTTGGCGGGGCTTGGGGCGTTAGTGCCTGTGGCGCTGCCCATAAGCGTAACAGGCTGATCGCCCACAAGCGTGTTTGTGGGCGGCGAATACACCGGGTCGCCCACCGTGCTTACGTCCACAGTGCCCTTTGCGTCAAGGCCGAGCTGCTTTAGCTTTGGAAGCACAAGTTTAAGCTTGTGCAGCTTCTCGGCGGCCTTGTCCGGCTGACCGAACTGCACGCGAAGGCCTGTGGTGGTGATAAAATATACCGAAAGCGAATTGCTCACGTCCAAATAATCCATGGCTTCCACAAGTCCGGCATCAACTATGGCGTTTAAAAGCTCAAGCGTAGTGCGAATTTGGAAGGTTGAAGCGTCGCCAAGAGGAGTGTTGAGCTTAAAGCCGCTCCCGCTCAGGCCATATATCTTCATAAGCCCGTCATAGCTCGCGCGCTCGCCCATAAAGAGCACATTGCCGTCCTTATCGATAACGGCATTGGTGCTAAGCCCCATAACCACAGCTGCCTCAACACGCTCGGCAACCGTGATAACAAGCTTGTCCGGATATACGCGCTCTATTTGAGCGCTGCCTATATAGGGCATGTCCTCAAGCGCTTTTTTCGCGGCCGAGGTATTTTCAAGCCATATATGCTTGCCTGTCTCAAGGCCGGAGGCGCTTATTATTTCTTCGCTGGTTATATCCTTATTGCCCTTCACGCTTATCGTATCTACAATTAAAAGATACCATGTTAAAAATAGGCCAACGCCCACGCACACGGCTGAAATGACTACGCTTAATAGCATTGCAAGCTTTTTGCGGCGATGCTCGCGCTCCAGCACAGCCTCGGGATTTTCTATTTCCTCCTCAAAGAGCGGCTCGCCGTCATCAGGCTCATCATCATTCGGCTCGTCGTCATCGTACTCATATTCGTCATCGTACTCGTCGTCATCGTACTCATCATCGTATTCATCATGGGCATGCTCGCCGTCGTCTTCATCGTCGTACTTAGCTTTAGAAAGGTCAAGGCTAGGCTCGTCTTTATCCAAGAGCCGCAATTTGGTTTTTTTCATACCGTGACCGTCCTTTCCGTGAATTTACAGCTCCTCGCGCTTTACGGGAGCGCCTAAGGCCGTGAGGGTTTCGTCGAGGCGCTCATAGCCCCTGTCTATATGCTCAGCGCCATACACTATGGTTTCGCCTGTCGCGCGAAGTCCGGCCAGTGTGAGCGCTGCTCCTCCGCGAAGGTCGCGTGCGGTGACGCTCGCGCCGTTGAGGCTTTCAACGCCTCTTATTATAATAGTTCTGTCCTTCTGGGTAAATATCGTACCCATTCTTTGCAGCTCCGCGCCGTGCTTAAATCTATTTTCAAACACGTTTTCAACTATAACGCTCGTGCCCTTGCTCACCGCCGCAAGCGCGAAAAACTGCGCCTGCATATCCGTTGGAAAGCCCGGATACGGAAGGGTTTCTATGAGATCAATCTCATTTAAACGGGGCGGCGCTTTAATATACATGCGGCCGCGGCCAAACAGCTCGTCATTTGCGGCTCGCTCCTCGCGCACCGCGCAGCCCGCCTCGCGCAGCTTTGACGCCACGGAGCCTATATGCAGCGGAATTACATTTGTCAGCTCAAGCTCGCCACCCGTTATCGCTGCCGCGCAAAGCAGAGTTCCCGCCACTATTCTATCGGGGATTATCCTGTGCTCAACGGGTTTTCGGCATTTGCTCTGCCTGCCGCCCCGCACCGTCACCGTGCTCGTGCCCGCTCCGCTAACGCTATAGCCGAGTTTATTCAAAAATTCCTGCAAATCCTCTATTTCAGGCTCGCGCGCCGCATTGCCCACGGTAGTAACGCCCTTTGCATTTACCGCGGCCATAATTATGTTTTCTGTCGCGCCGACGCTTGGATAATCAAGATGAATATCCGCGCCGCGCATATCAAAGCCCTCGCAGTCTATAAGCCCGCAATGCTCGCGTATTTTTACGCCAAGCATTGAAAGACCCTTTAGGTGAAGGTCTATTGGCCGATTACCTATCTCGCAGCCGCCCGGGAACGTACATTTAGCGCGCCCGAAGCGTGCAAGGAGCGGACCCAGCATGAATATGGAGGAGCGTATTTCCTTTGAAAGCCCCTGCGGCAGCTCATAGCCATCTGCGCCCAAAGGATCAACTATAAGCGCATCGCCGCGCCAATGATGCCCAACGCCCAGCTCCGAAAGTATCAGAAGCATATTATCTACGTCCCTTAAATGCGGGCAGTCATAAAGCGCTATATCGCAGTCGGCCAGCAGGGAAGCAGCCAATATGGGAAGCGCCGCGTTCTTCGCTCCTGAAACGCGTGTACCGCCTATAACACGTCTTGACCCTGTCACAACGAACCTAGTCATCATATCTCCTCTCGATGCCTATTTTGCGGCACATTTCATATTATGCAGGAGATACGGCCAATGTTCGTGAACGGATTATTTCTACGTTATTTCGGTATTGCGTGAAATATTAAGCAAAATTCCTATTGCGGCGAGGAATATGGCAAGCGATGTGCCCCCCGCGCTTATAAAGGGCAGCGTCTGCCCTGTTGGCGGCACGGAGCTTGTGGCGACGCCTATATTCACCGCCACCTGCATTGCAAGCACGCTTGTTATACCGGCGGCGAAAAGACTGCCAAACCTGTCCTTGCAGCGCACGGCTATCATTATGCCGCGGTATATCACAAAAAGATACGCCAGCATAACCACATAGCAGCCAATAAGCCCCAGCTCCTCGCCTATTATGGCAAAAATGAAATCGCTCTCGCCATAAGTGAGGAAAAGCAGCTTTTGACGGGAGAAATTGAGGCCTTTGCCAAAAAGGCCGCCCGAGCCGAGCGCATAGAGGGACTGAATGAGCTGATAGCCGGTTTTAAGCGGGTCTTTCCAAGGGTCCATAAATATCATCATGCGATTCCAGCGGTATGTTTCAAAATACGCGAGCGCAAAAAGCACCGGCACAGCCGCGCCGATCAAAATGAGCAGGTGACTAAAGCGAGCGCCTCCCAAATACAGCATGACCCCGCCGGTCATAACAACTATTATCATCATTGAAAGATTTTTTTGCAATATTACAAAAAGACTCATAATTCCTATTATGAGCAGCATGGGCATTACGCCCAGCTTAAAGCTTT
>CAZUUR010000004.1:19249-24412 GCA_964622815.1 uncultured Oscillospiraceae bacterium
TGTAATTCTGCCGCCGCGCCATGAAGGAGGACATATACAATACCAGCGTGAATTTGGCAAGCTCTGCGGGCTGAAATGAAAAGCCGCCCTCGCCGCCTAGCTGAAGCCAGCGCTTAGCGCCGTTTCTTTCAACGCCGAACACTATTACCGCCGCCATCAAAAGCAGCGTTATAACGAGCGCTACAACGCGCATATCATCGAAGCGGTGATAATCAAGGCGCGATATTAAAAGCATTGCCACGAAGCCCACAGCCATGTACATTGCCTGATTTTTAAGATAGTAATAGCCATCGAGATGACGGGTCTGAGCGTAATAATAGCTCGCTGAGAACACCATCACAAGCCCGAAGGCGCATATAAGCGCCACTGTTATGAACAGCGGGAAATCCATGCGCCCTTTTGTGAAAAGCTTTTTCTCACCCATACCTCGTGCGGCTCCTATCGCAAACGCTTATTTTATACTTATTACCAAAGCTTTCGCATGCGAAAGCTTCCTATTATGGGGATTGATGGGGGTATCTTCGCCGCGCTCAGCAAAGAAAGCCTCAAAGCCAGGACTTAGTCTTTCATATTTCTTACTATTTCTTTAAATTGCCTGCCGCGCTCCTCATAATCCGAGAACATACCCCAGCTCGCGGCCGCCGGAGAAAGGAGCACCGCGTCGCCCGGCTCAGCAAGGGCGGTGGCGTCCGCTATCTGCTTTTCAAACGACCCTTGTGTAGTATAAACGGCCGTAAAGCCCGCCTTCTTGGCTGCTTGCTGTATCGCAGGAATGTTTAGCCCCGAAGCTATGACCGCCTTGACATGGCCGTTAAACGCCTGAAAAAGCGGATAGAAATCGCTCTTTTTATCATATTCGCCAACACCCAGCATAAGCACAGTGGGGCGAGTCATCGCCTCGACGGCTTTTATTGTGGAATCGGGATTTGTGCCCTTTGAATCATTTATATATAGCACGCCATGCCTTTGGCATACGCTCTCTATTCTGTGTTCAACGCCGGGAAAGCTTCTTAGCGCTGCCCTTACAGCGTCCGCATCAATGCCCTGACAAAGCGCAAGCGACGCGGCGCACAACGCGTTTTCAACATTATGGCTGCCGGGAATTTTCAGTTCTTTCAAATCTATGAGCTTAATTTCCTTGCCGCCAAAGCGCCACAACATCTCGCCACCGCGCGTGAACGCGCCCTCCTCCACCTCTTGCTGCTGCGAAAAATAAACAGTGCGCGCTTTTGTTAGGTTTTTCATTTCCCTCACAATGGGATCGTCCATATTTAGAACTGCAAAATCCTCCGCAGTTTGATTTTCAAAGCCACGGCATTTGGCGGCGATATAATTTTCTATTTTATACTGAAAGCGGTTTAGGTGATCCTCCGTAATATTGAGCATACCAAAGGCATTGGGTCTAAACTCCTTTATGCTCTCAAGCTGAAGTGCGGCGGTCTCTGCGACAACAAAGTCGCCCGCCTTTATTTCAAGCGAGTGTGCCGCTATGGGTACACCTATATTTCCAAGCACAAATGTGTTTTTGCCGCCATGCTTAAAAATTTCGCCCGTTAGCGCGGTTGTTGTGGTTTTGCCGTTTGTGCCTGAAATGCAGACGAATTTTGAGCCTCTGTCGCAATAGCGATAGCCAAGCTCTATCTCGCCTATCACCTCCGTGCCGTTTTCGCGCGCCTTTTTGGCGAAATCAGCGAAAATTGGAATGACGGGGCTTAGAACTATAAGCTCCTTGCCGCCTATAAGCGCGTCCGGCGAAGCGCCGAGAGCATTTATGTATTCAATGCCGTCAAGCGCGGCGTCAAGACCCGCAATTTCTGTTTTCATGTCGTTCACGGTTACTTCATAGCCCATTTGATAGAGCAGCCGTGCGCTCGCCACGCCGCTTTTCGCCATGCCCACCACCAATGCACGCTTTTGTTTATCCATGAAAGTACCTCGCTATAATTACGGGCTTTGCCCGTTTATTACTAAAAAAAGCCGTTCGTAATCGACAAGGTGCTTGGGGCAAAAGAGCCGAGCTCTGTCCCAAACGCCTTACCGCCGCAGCCGTGCCAAGCGCCAAAGAATCACGGCCCGTTTCGGTACGAACGGCGAAAAAACTATTTATCGGTGCTTAAAATCTCTGCCACAATTTCCTTCTCATCGAAGTGATGCTTGCCATCGCTCACTTCCTGATACGCCTCGTGTCCCTTGCCTGCGAGCAGGATTATATCGTCCTGCTGCCCGTTATCAAGCGCATACTTAATGGCCTCACGGCGATTTTCTATCACCACATATTCGCAGCCGGATTTTTTTACGCCCTCCATAACGGAGTCTATTATATCCATGGGTTTTTCACCGCGCGGATTATCCGATGTTACAACGAGGAAATCCGAATATCTGCCCGCTATCTCGCCCATTATGGGACGCTTTGCGTGGTCGCGGTTGCCGCCGCAGCCAAACAGTGTGACTATTCTGCCCTTTGCAAAGCCGCGAACGGCTATCAGCACGTTTTCAAGCGCATCTGGCGTGTGCGCATAATCAAGGAGCACGGTGTAATGCTTATCGCCCGTGGGCAGGCGCTCAAGACGTCCTGAAACGCTCACCATGCGCTCCATGCCATTTTTTATCGCGTCCATAGGCCAGCCCATGGCAAGCGCCGCCGAGGCCGCGCCCATGGCATTGAACACGCTGAAAAGGCCGGGAATTGATATGTTCAGTCTTGTTGACACATCGCCGTGATGAAGATTGAAGGAAACGCCGCGCGCGGTTATTTCAATATCGCTCGCGCTTACGTCGGCAGCTTCGCGCACGCCAAACGTCATATAAGGTATGGAGAGACCCGCTATCATGTCCGGGCCATATTTATCGTCCGCATTTATCACGGCGAACGCCGCCTGAGTGAATATCTTGCGTTTGGCGGCAAAATAATTTTCAAAGGTTTTATGATAATCCAAATGATCTTGAGTGAGGTTTGTAAATACCGCCACATCGTATGGTATGCCAAGCACTCGCTTTTGATCGAGCGAATGGCTTGAAACCTCCATTATCACAACGTCCACGCCCTCGTCGCGCATCTTTCTTAAAATCATCTGTAAATCCACGCTCTCGGGAGTTGTGCGCTCGGTATCTATTATCGCCTGACCTATCATATTGCGTATCGTGCCTATTAGGCCCACCTTCATGCCCATATATTCGGCTATTGCCTTTAGCATATATGTGGTGCTGGTCTTGCCGTTAGTTCCGGTAACGCCTATTATCTTCATATCGTTTGCCGGATAGCCATAAAACGCGGCGGCCATTTCAGCCATAGCCACGCGTGTATTGGGCACGAGCACCTGCGGCACGTCTATTGGCAGCAGTCTTTCCACCACCAGCGCCACAGCTCCCGCCTCGACGGCGGATTTTGCGTATTCATGACCATCGGCAAAAGTGCCGCTCACGCAGAAGAACAGATCCCCCGGCTTAGTCTTTTTTGAGCTGTAGCTCAAGCCTATTATCTCCGCGTTCCTTTGTGCAGGCTTATGCACCGTCACCTTTGCAAGCTCGTTAAGCTTCATATCCAATCCTCCATTGCGGTCAATCGTCATCGCCGCCTATAGTAACATCTGAAAATTCCACAAGCACCTCGCTGCCTCGCTCAACCATAGTTCCCGCAGCGGGACTTTGCCTTACCGCCTTACCCTTTTGATCGTAGGGGTCTATCACCGGTATCAATCCGGCGGCCTTCATCGTATCGTAAACCGAAAGTCTTGTTTTGCCCAAAACATCCGGCACCTCAACCAAGTCATCCTTTTCGGGTTCAGTTTGTATCACTTCATCTGTCAGCTCGGTGTAAAGAAGCACTTCGCTGCCCTTGAGCGCCTTCTCGCCCGGAAGCGGAACCTGCGCCGTGACAATATCCTCCTGCTGATACTCAGCCCCAAGCCCAAGCTCCTTGAGCGCCGCCTTCGCGTCCGCCACAGCCAGGCCGCGCACGTCCGGCACGGTGACCGTTTCGGCGTTCTCAGTGGGCAGGAAGCCATAATACCTCAGCGTTTCCTCAAGCGCCTGCTTCACAAACGGAGCAGCCACGGTGCTGCCGAATATCGTGCCTACCTTTGGTTCGTCAACGAGTATGAGGCACACATACTCGGGATTATCCGCCGGGGCAAAGCCTATGAAGGAGGCTATAAGCTTGCCTTGCGCCACATTGCCGTTTTCATCGTATTTCTGCGCCGTACCCGTCTTGCCGCCCACTCTAAAGCCGGGTATCTGCGCGTTTCTGCCCGAACCGTTTTGAACCACGCTTTCAAGTATCTCGCGAACCCGCTGGCTCGTTTGTTCGCTTATTACGCTGCGTATTACGGTTGGCTCGTTTCGCCTTATCACTTCGCCGTCCTCATTGACTATTCTTTCAACGAGGTACGGCTGCATCAGCTTTCCGCCGTTTACCGCCGCACATACGGCGTTTGCAAGCTGCAAGGGCGTCATGGCTATGCTTTGGCCGAACCCTATGCGCGCCAGCGTGTTTTCCTTAATGTATTTCTGATGAGTGACTATTCCGCCGGACTCACCTGAAATACCGCTGCCGGTTGACGCGCCGAAGCCAAACGAATAGATATAATCGTAAAAGGTTTCAACGCCCATCGAGAGCGCCATGCGCATAAAAGCGGGATTGCACGAATTTTGAACCGCCTCAACGAGCGTTTGATGGCCATGGCCACCGCTTTTCCAGCATTTTATCCGCTCGCCGTTCACCACATAATAACCCGGGCAATCTACCGTGAACGTTTCGTCCACCGCGCCGCTGTCAAGCGCGGCGCTAAGCGTGATTATCTTAAACGTGGAGCCGGGCTCGTAAGCGTCAGCCACAATGCGGTTTCGTGTGAGCGCGGCGAGCGTTTTCATATCTTCGCGCGGCGGCGAGTTTGGATCGTAATCCGGCTGGGTAGACATTGCCACTATCTCGCCCGTTTTGCAATTCATTATCACGCCCTGCGCGGTTTCGGCCTTATTCACCTCAAGCGCGGTCTTTAGCGCTTTTTCAAGCGAGGCCTCCACAACGCTGTTGGTGGTGAGAATAATATCGCAGCCGTCTATAGGCTCAATTATCTCCTGCACGCCGTAAGCGAGCTGATTGCTGTTTCTATCGGTCTCATTTATCATGCGGCCGTCCTCGCCGGCGAGGTATTTATCATATTT
>CAZUUR010000005.1:0-22988 GCA_964622815.1 uncultured Oscillospiraceae bacterium
TTATGATAAGTGAAACATGTGATTAGTCGTATATATCAGCATTGAACAACATTGATTTGGGGGATTAAATATGAAAAAAACGTCGGCTATGGAAAAGCTCAGGTATAACACGGATAAGCTTCTGTCAAAAGGCACAGGTGTGCTCGTATTGATACTTGCTACTATCACGGTGGTAGTCGTGATTTCAATGGGGCTTTTGATGCTCACGGTCGATGGAAATTATGCGAAATCCGCAGGCGATTCGCTATGGTCAACATTCATGTATGCAATAGATGCGGGAACCTTGGCCGGCTATACAGCAACCCCGTCCGGCATAATAATATTGGCGATTACCACGCTTTGCGGCATCTTTATTACCAGCATGCTCATAGGCATATTAAATTCGGGGCTTGAAGCAAAGTTAGATGGCTTGCGGCGCGGAACATCAAAGGTTATCGAGCAAAACCACACGGTCATCATCGGCTTTAACGAAAACACTTTTACTATTATAAGCGAGCTTATAATAGCCAATGAAAACAGAAAAAAGCCCGTGATAGTGGTGCTAGGCAATGATGAAAAGTCCCTAATGGAAGAAATGTTCGCCAACCGTATTGCGGATACGAAAAACACATCTGTGATTTTTAGAAGCGGCGCGACCGCAGATATTACACTGCTTCGCCGCTGCTCCGTAGAAACCGCAAAGTCGATTATCATCAACATCGACAATGACGCCGAAGTGATTAAATCCATTTTGGCCATCAACCATATTTTGAAGGACGCGCACAGCGATGCGTATATCACAGCCAGCGTTTCAAGCATGGAAAACGTCGAGGCGGCGCGTATTGCCGGCCAAGGCAGGGCTGAAATTGTTTATTTCAAAAGCGCTATTTCCCGCATCATTGCAAACACATGCCATCAGCCGGGGCTTTCCAAGGTGTATTCGGAGCTTTTCGATTTTGATGGCGACGAGATTTACATTGAAAACAGCGATGCATTAGTTGGCAAAAGATTTTGCGATATTCTCAACATGTACCCTGTTTCCACGGTTATAGGCCTAAAGAAGGGCGCTGATACCATGCTTAATCCGCCAATGGATACGCTTGTTGAGCAGGGTGACGGCATTATTCTTGTGGCGGCGGACGACGGCATATCCAATCCTCAAGCCGCGCCACAGCTAAACGATGCGGAATTAGCTGCCGGCCGCCAGGATTGCGCAAAGCAGAGCGAACGCTTTCTTGTGCTGGGGTATAACGAGCTTTTGCACATCATATTGGACGAGCTTGACAATTATGTGGAGGAGGGGTCGTCCGTACTTGTTGCGGTAGACAAGCCGAGTGAGGATTACAGCGCCCAAATCGAAAAAGAGCGCCGCAACTTCCATGTTGTTACAAAGGAGTGCGATATTTGCAGCGGAGAGGAGCTGCGCAAGCTATTGCAGGAGGATTACCGGCATATTATCGTGCTTTCGGACTTTGATATTGGCATTGAGGAGGCGGACGCAAAAACGCTCGTTACGCTTTTACATCTCAAAAACATTTCCCGCGAAAGCGGCAAGAAATATAGCATCATAAGCCAGATGCTATCGGCTGAAAACGGGGAGCTTGCCAAGGTTGCCGATGTGAACGACTTTGTTATCAGCACAAATTTGGCGTCGCTCATGCTCAGCCAAATATCGGAAAACCGAAACCTTGCGCCAATTTTTGATGATATTTTGGACGCCGACGGCAGCGAGCTTTATATGAAGCCCGCCAGTCGCTATGTTAAAACCGGTGTTCCTGTTTCGATGTTCAGCGCCACGTCGGCTGGAGCACAGTATGGCGAAATTGTGCTTGGCTACAAAAAGATCATGGATAGCGGTGAAGCTGACATAGTTACAAATCCGCCAAAATCAAGCATGGTAACATTTAACAATGAGGACTGCTTGATTGTAATTGCCCAAGAAGGCTGAGGCGTTAGCTGTTTGTATCCAAACCGGATCAGCAGATCGCAAAAAGCGCCTGTTTTAAAGGCGCTTTGTCATTTTTGCAGGTGCTCATGAAATTACGCTTAGTTTGCAACACAAGCGCAGCATAAGAGTGAGGATACCCAAAGGATACGGCTGCAAATAAACACAAAAGCGCAGGCCGCGAGGGGCTGCCCCGCCTTGGTAACATAACGTCTATTTAATTCATCTTACACGGAGGCCGCAGTATGGAGCTGTTTTTTACGGCAAAGCCGCCCGACGCGGATATTATAAGGCGAGTCGCCAATGTTAAGCGTTATTATGAAACGTTTGAGTGCGACCCCGATTTTCGCGTTCGCGCGGCGGACGACCCAGTCTTTGCAGCGAAGGAGCGCGGCATTTTAATATCGCGCGAGGCCGCGAGCTATGCGCTGCTCTGTCAGGACGAGCGTACCAAGCCGCCGGAGGATACAGCGCTTTACAACGCATACCTAGATGAGAAAAAAGCTGCCAGACAGCGCATAAGTAAGCGTGCTCAGGCTTGCCGGAGCGAGCGCTTCAATGCGTGGCGCTCAAGACAATACGCGCGGTGTGACGCTGAGCTTGGCGCGGCCGTGAACGCGCGTTTCGCGCACATTCCATTTGTTATCGAGCTTTCAAGCGGCTGCTCGGTTGGCTGCGATTTTTGCGCGTTGAGCGCTCAAAAGCTGCGAGGAGTGTTTCGCGCCACAAATGAGAACAAGCGCCTATTTCAAGATATACTCGGCGGCGCTTCTGCGCGCTTTGGCGCAGCGGTGGCCGACAGCATACTTTACTATGCAACCGAGCCGCTTGATAACCCCGATTATATAGCCTTTGCAAAAATTTTTCTCAACGCCACCGGCCGTGCGCCCATACTCACCACAGCCGTGGCGCTGCGCGATATTCCGCTCACGCGTGCAGCAATAGCCATGCGCGGCGCAGAACCCACCATACATAGATTTTCCTTGCTCTCGCTTGAGCAGTTTCGCCGCGCGTCAAGCATATTTTCGCCTGAGGAAACGCTTTTCACCGAGCTTATGCCCCGCTACAGGGAAGCAAGCGTAGGTCTTGTTCGCGCTGGACGCGCACTTCACGCGCACGGTAAGGCCGCTCTTTTTACAGATCAGGGCACTGTGGCGTGCATATCAGGCTTTATAGTTAATCTTGCCGAGCGTAAGGTGCGGCTTTCAACGCCCTGCCGCGCGAGCGATGCATGTCCAAACGGCGCTAAGGAGCTTGACCTTGGCAGCTTTGACACGGCGCAAGAGCTTATGCGCCTCATCGACAACTGCATTGAGAGCATGGAAAGCATCATAGGCATGGAGCGACCCATCAGGCTTGAGCCCTTTTTGCATTTCAATGCCGGAGCGCTTGAAAACTCTAATACATCGCGCATTATAGTTGGCGACTGCGACACGCAAAAGCTGCTTGAGCACATATCAAGCGGCGAAAGCAGCGGCGCTGAGCTTATTGAAAAAATGACGCTTTGCGGCGTTGAGCCGCTAAAAACACAGCTTACGCTTCAATCGCTTTACATGCGCGGGCTTATATCGGAGGCGGAAAATGACATTTAGCATAAAGGATCGCACGCCGGAGGAAAGCGCCGCTTTTTTCAAGCAAACGCTTGAGAAGCTTGGAATTAGATTTAATGAAAAATATTCTCAATGGGTGGACGGAGCGGTTAGTCTGGCGCTTACAGATCCGCAGCACGGCATATCGGTAAACGGCAAGGGCATAGACCGCGCATACTGCCTTGCAAGCGCTTATGGCGAGGCGCTTGAGCGAATACAGAGCCGCATGAGCTATGAAGCCGCCGCCAAGCTATCGCAAGAGGCAAATGACTATCTAGGCTTTTCGGCCTGGCCTGATGAACAGCTGCGCCCTATAAGCGCTATCGACACAAATGCCCACATAGCTCACGACCTTGGCGCATGCTTAGGCGAAGCACGCGTTAGTCGCGCGTTTCTCTCGCGCTACACCGGCGGTGAGGAGCTTGCGTTCGTGCCCTATTATGCCGTTAACCAAGCAAGAACCGTTATGCTGCCCGATGCGGCTATAGGCCTTATGTGCGGTTCAAACGGCCTTGCTTCAGGCAATACGCCGCAGGAAGCGCTTTGCCAAGCATTTTGTGAAATATTGGAGCGCTACGCAAAATTTTCGATATATAAGCGCGGACTTACGCCGCCAGGCGTGCCAGCTGATTATATTAAAGAGCACGCGCCCGACTCCGCGGCACTTATAGCGCGCATGGAGGCGGCACACGGCTATAAAATAACCGTGCGGGACGCGTCAATGGGGCTGGGGCTTCCGGTTATAAACGTGCTTTTAGTGGATAAACAAAACCAAAGATATTTCACAAAACTCGGGGCACACCCCTGTTTTTTTGCAGCGCTTGAAAGATGCCTCACCGAGCTTTCGCAGGGCTATTCGCCGGGCGACGCTCGGCAGGACGCGGCAATGCTGAGCTATTGGGGCGAAAACACGCCCAACGCTAACAGCAACCGCAACCTAATGGATTCATACAGGAGCGATGTTGCATACGCGCCGGAGACCTTCTTTGCGGGCGGGCAGTCGTGGGAATTTAAAGAGTGGCCTAACGCGGAGGGCTTTACCAATACAAATGGCGTAAAGGCGCTTGCAAGGCTGCTTCTCACACTCACGCCCGAGCTTTATATAAGAAATACGGGGTATTTGGGCGTGCCAACATATCGCGTATATGCGCCCGGCGTTTCCACTCTGCCCATAAAGCTCAGCGAGAAAAACCTGCGCTATAGCGAGCTCCACAGCCTTTTGTGCGATGTTATGCAATGCAAAAGGGAGCTTAAAAGGGACGAGGCGCTTGAGCTTATAAGCGCATTTGAATCCGACGATACGGCCTTTGGCGGGCGTAACGACAGCTTTTTTTCAAGCCTGTCACCCAAGCTGATACACGCTTTGCTTTTATATTCATTAGGCGAAAAAGCACGCGCTGTCAAGGTGCTCGATGCGGCTGCAAACGCCGATGAAAAATGCGTGCGCAGCTATATAACGCTTGTGCTTAACGGCGTTGCCATAGATGTGCGCGAGGCGCTTATACGCACCTTTTTTGACGATGCAGTCGCCCTTCGCGTATGCGCGGCGCTTAAACATGCGGACGGTGCGCTAAAGGCTTATATCGACCCGCTGGGACTTATTTCAATGCTGCGCGGCGAGCGCGCCGCAAAAGACGAGCAGCTTGAAAAGGCGCGCAATGCCGAGCTTGACAGGCTGCACAAAACGCTTAAAGAGAAAATGAAAAGCGGTATGCCTAATCAAATGCATACCGCCGCAATACTAAATTAAGATGCTTACCAGCTTACAGTATAGCCGCCGGAATGCTCGCCGCTTGTGAATTTGACCTCGTATTTGCCGTCCGTATCGGCATTGACCGTATATTCTCCGGCCTGTGCTTCATTAAGCAGCACAGTGCCGTCTGGCGCGGTGACTGTGAGCGTCATTGAGCCGGAGTTGGTTGTGACGGTAACCTTTATTACCGCTCCTGCTTTAAGCTCCTTGGTATATGCGCGGTTGCCCACAAATGACTCATAAGTTCCCTTAACTCCATCGTTGTTCATGCTGTGCGAATACTTCTTGGTTGTAAACGACCCGCTGCTGCTCGTTGAACAAGCGCATACGACGAGCGCGACTGCAATTATTAACGAAATTACTAAGAGCGATGTGCCGCGAGATTTCATTTTCACACCTCCGAATATATTATATTCATAGAATACTTATATTTGGAGTATGTGTCAAGAAATATTGTAAGCCCTGGCTCGGGAGGAAATTTGTTTTACAAGCTTAACAACATAGGTCTGCGCTCATTCGCTGATAATCAAACCGCATACTTTTTTCGCGGCGGGCGCGATGCTTACACAATATCAAGCTCCGGCTTTGAGCTTTTAAAGCGCTGCGACGGCAAGACGGACATGCCGCCCTCCCCCGCGCTTGCGCTGCTCGCACTGGAGGGGCTTATTGAGCAGTGCCGCGAAGGCGATGCAATCGAGCCTTGGCAAAGCTACAGAGCTTGCCCAAACCCGTGCTTTCCCGCGCTCAACTGGGCGATAACTCAAAGGTGCAACTATAATTGCCGCCACTGCTTCATGGCGTCCGACAATATAAAAAGCTGCGAGGAATTTTCGTGGGAGGAATGCACAAAGCTAATATGCGATATGGAAAGCTGCGGCGTCTGGCGAGTCTCGCTCACGGGCGGCGAGCCGCTCGCGCATCGGCGTTTTGGCGATATAGTAAGGGAGCTGTCCGCACGATACATAGATATATTTGAAATAGCTACAAACGGTGCTTTATTAGATAGCGGCGTGCTCAAGCTTCTGCGCGCGTGCAATCAAGCGCCGCTTATTAAAATCAGCTTTGACGGCCTTGGCTATCACGATATAATGCGCTCACGCCAAGGCGCACAGGAGGCCGCTGTGGCAGCGATAAAGCTTTGCCGCGAATATGGCTTTGCCGTGCGCGTGCAGATGAACATAAATAAAGAAAATCTTGCCGTAATCCCCGCCTCGCTCGATTTTGTAGAAGCGCTCGGCGTTGAGCAAACGCGCTTGATACGCACGAGCGAAGCGCCGCGCTGGGAGCAAGTTGCACCGGGCGCAAGCCTTGGCTATAGAGAATATTTTGACGAAATGCTGCGCATAATAAGCGAATATGTTAAAAGCCCGCATAAAATGAAGCTCACACTTTGGCAATTCGCAGAGCTTGACCCTGTGACAAAAATGTATCACAATAGACCCATTAAATTCTGTGGCCGTATAGCCGATGAAAAGCTGCCAGCATGCCCTATGAACAGGCTCATGCTTTCAATCACCGGCGCGGGCGAGCTAATACCGTGCAACCAAATGGAGGGCGCACTTACAAACGCCGGAGTAAGCCTTGCCAATGTGCATACCACCAGTCTCAAAACGCTTTTATGCGATGAGGAGATACAAAGGGCGCTGCTTGTTTCAGTGGGCGATATTTTTAAGCTCAACCCCGATAAGTGCGGCGTATGCCGCCACCGCTTGCTCTGCGGCGGAGGGTGCGCGGCGCTCGCCCTTGCGTTTTGCGGCCGCGCCACCGGCTTTGACCCGCTAAAGTGCGCATTTTTCGAGGGCGGATATATCAATAAGCTCGCGGAGATATTTTCATCACAGGGCTGGAATACGTCCGATAATATTTATGCCGATATTAAGCTTCATTGAAAGGACAGAACATGGATATTTTGCTCGTAGGCGGTCTTGATTTCACCAAAATGGATGCAGCAATGCCGCTGATAGGTCAGGAAATACTTAAAAGCATACTCGACGCGGAGTTTGAAACAAGGCTTGTGAATTTTGATATGCTAAACAGGGACGGACTTTTCACCTATTCGCCCGATATAAGCTCCACTCTGGACGCTATGGCTGAATATCTTGTTGCCTTCAACGCCAAGGTGATAGGCTTTTACACTATTTGCAACTCATTTCTCACAACGCTCCAGCTTGCGCGCCGCGTGCGCCGGCTTTGCCCCGATACCGCGATAGTATTCGGCGGGCCGCACGCTAGCGTGACCGCCAAAGCCTGCATAGAGGAGCTTCCATTTGTGGACGCGGTTTCAAGAGGCGAATCGGAAAAAAGCATATTGCCGCTCATGAGAGCGCTTATAAATGGCAAAGAGCTTCTAAACGTGCCGGGCGTTACCTTCAGGCGCGGCGGCAAGGCCGTATCAACGCCCGATTGCGAGCTTTTGAGGGACGATGAGCTTTCGCTCTACACAGTATACTTTCATGGCCAGGACTGGCATTATCAAGGCGGCATAGCGCTTGAGGGCGGGCGAGGCTGCCCATTTAGCTGCACCTTCTGCTCCACGCGCCTATTTTGGGGGCAGCGCTTTCGCGTGAAGCCGGTTAAAACGCTTATTGCCGAAATGGATAAGTTTAACTCGCTCTACGGCGCTGTCGGCTTTAGCATACAGCATGATATTTTCACCGCCAACCGCGAGCACATAAGTGAATTTTGCCGTGTGCTAATTGAGCGCAAGCGCCCCTATTCATGGCGCTGCTCATCGCGCATAGACGTGCTCGACGCCGAGCTTATCGAGCTTATGGCGCGCGCCGGGTGCGTGCAGATTTATCTTGGCATCGAATCCGGCTCGGAGCGTATGCAAAAAATATTGAAAAAAAACCTTGATCTCACATTTGCTAAAAAACGCATAAACGAGCTGTGCCGTGCCGGAATATACGCCACGTCCTCCTTCATATACGGATTTTTAGAGGAGACCGAGGAGGATTTTCTAAAAACTCTCGCCGTTATGGAGCAATTTTACCTCAGTGGCAATAAATCCGTGCAGCTACACCGCTTTTTTCCGCTTCCGGCAACGGACGAGGCGCTCAAGGTCAAGGATATGGTTTATTTTGATGAAAACGACGTGGATCTTAGCATATTCAACCGTAAAACAATAAGCGACGAGGGGCGCGAGCTTATAATCGGGCATAAGGAGCTATTTCTCCAGTTTTATGCCTTTGAAGCGTGCAACCGCAAGAAATACCCGTGGATAGAAACGGTGCCGCTGTTCCTTTCCACCATATCCGAGGGCTTCTATGAAACGGGCAAGTGCCTTGTGCGGCTTTTTGGCATACGAGGGCTTTATCAAAAATATGAACAGCTTTTTCATGAGCTATGCCTCTCATTTAGCGATACTGCGTTTACAGGTAATTTTTCGGAAATCTATTTTGAATATCTCACCAATATTGTTAAGCAGGAAGGTTCAAAGGAGCTTAACGAGCTTTTCCGCTATGAACGCGCACTTTTAAGCTATGCAATGGCCAAAAAGAATGAAGCCGAGGTGAACACATTTGCTTTGGACATTATGCGCGCTATAAAAACAGGCGAGTACATATATAAAACCACCTCCGTAATGTTTTGGCGGGAGCTTGGTACGGGTGCGCTGCACTCAAGCGTGGTGCCTGAGCAGATATGCATTAGGGAGTGAATTTTTTTCTGACAAAATATAAGTTTTTATGCTTGAATATGCAAGTTTTGCATGCTACAATAAAATATATTAAGTTTACCATAAAATAGAAGGAGGTTTTTTTGATGCAATTCACAAAAGAGCAGATTCAAAAGGCAATGAAGTGTGGTTCGTCATGTGAACTCATGGCGCTTGCCAAAGCCAACAATATTGCAATGACCGAGCCTGAAGCCGAAAAGTATTACGCGCAGCTTACAGGCAAAGCGCTCAGCCTCGATGATATTGAAGCGGTAGCGGGTGGCTGCACGGGCAACGCGTGTGCCGGCAATATTTCCGCAGCCTGCTAAAAGGAGCACATAATGCAGCTAAGCAAAGAACAAATGAAAAAAGTGGCCGCTTGCAAGGATTCTTCCGAGCTTATGACCCTTGCAAAGACCCAAGGCATTGAGCTTACAAAGGATGACGCGGATAAATATTTCGCTCAGTTATCCGGCCAAAGCCTATCTATGGACGATATTGAAAAGGTTGCCGGTGGCTGCTTTACTAACGTGTGCGCAGGCGATGTATGCGCCAACCTATGCTAAACGGAGGAAAACCTTTATGGCTGAAGTTAAAATGACTAAGGAGCAGTTTGCCGGAGCGCTTCAATGCAAAAACGCAGATGAGCTTATCGCATACTGCGCAAGCCTTGGCTACACGCTCACAAATGAGGACGCCGAAAAATTTCTCTCCCAAAACGATGAGCGCGAGCTTAGCGTTGACAACATAGAAAATGTAGCCGGCGGCCTGTGCGCGGGCGCAGTAAGCTGCGGCTGTCTTGGCATAGGGCTTGCGTAAGCTAAACAGGTTATGAAAAAGTAATTAAGCATAGGGAACGCCCTGTTCGTGTGAGCGAGCTGTGTAGTTCCCTATGTTTTTACCCTATTTTTGCAAAAAAGGAAGCAGCAAATGCAACAAAAACTTCGCGCGAGTGATTATGAAATGATATTCCCGCTGGAAAACGGCAAGACGCTCTTGGTAAACGGGCTTTACGGCGCATACGATATAGTTGATAAAAGCGACGCGGAGCTTATTACCACGCCAGCATGCCTTAGCGAGCCGGTGCTTCAAAGGCTCAAGGACCGTGGCCACATCACCCATTTTACGAGCGAGGAGGAGCGGGAAAATGCGAGGATAATCTCGCGCATGTATTGGCTTATCCCATATCAGGGCATGCTCGACATCGTTTTGCTGCCCACATATAACTGCAATTTTCGCTGCGAATATTGCTTTGAGCGAAAGCGGCTCGATAAAGGACGCGAGTGGCTCGAAAAGGCAATATCGCCTCAAATGATAGAGGCGGTGTTCAGCCAAATAAGGGCATATATGAGCAATGGCGTTAAGCTTCGCCATGTTATTCTTTATGGCGGCGAACCGTTGCTTTACAAAAATGCTCAAGCCATTCAAAAAATATGTGATTATTGCAGCGAGCTTGGCATTCCGCTTATATGCGTGACAAATGGATATGAGCTGGATAAATTTATTGATATTATAGCGGCACATAAATTTGATTTTTTACAGATAACCGTGGACGGGGTTGGCCCTGTACACGACGCGCGGCGCTATCTTGCGGGCGGCAGGGGGAGCTATGAAAAAATAATGAGCAATATTTCCCTTGCGCTTGAGCGCGACATACCTATTCATCTTCGCATAAACGTAAACAGAGCTAATCTAACAAGCGCAATGGAGCTGCCAAATGAATTTCGCATGCGCGGCTTTACAGACAATGCGCATTTTTCATATTATTTTAAGGCCACAACGGCCTGCTTTGAGGACGAGCCGCAAAACGCCGTTACCGATGAGGAGCTTTTTAATGCGCTCAGCGCATGCAACGAATGCAGCGAAGCACCCAATTTGGACGTAAGGCACAGCCGTGTTTACAACGATATGGCCTCGCGCGTTATGCGGGCGCTCAAGCTGGACAGCTATCCCGCGTTGTCCCCCGCGCACTGCGGAGCGGAGTCAAACATGCTGGTGGTTGACCCCGAGGGCGTGCTATATACCTGCTGGGACGTTGTGTCTATGGAGGAATATGCCGTTGGCTATACCGATATAGACGCAGGGCGTTTCCTGTTTAATTTTGATTTCCCCAAATGGCGCACGCGCACAGTTGATCAGATGAAGGACTGCTTTGGCTGCCCCATGCTCATGAATTGCGGCGGAGGCTGCGCAATAGAGAGCCAAAACACCTATGGCGATATGTCAAGAGGCTTCTGCGGCAGCGTGCGCGAGGCATATAATTACGTTGCGCCAAGGATATGCACTAGGCAATATCAAAAAACAGGGCGCGAGGAATTAAGCTTTAGCCTATACGAGCTTTTCACCTCCATAGATGAAACGCAAAGGCAGATTTTGCTCACCACCGTATCCCAGCGCGAGGCTTACGAAATACTTACGAAAAAGCTTGCCAAATCAAGCCGTCTTTTTGGCTAGACGGGGCTTTTTGCAGGAGGACGCATGTATTTTAGATTAAAGCAGCCATGGCGGCTTCGCGGCTATGAAAATGAGCTTTTATTGCTTGAACGCGCGGGTGCGCCCGGCGCGCCGTATAAGCTCACCGCGCCGCTTTATGAGCTTTTATCCCAGTGCGACGGCGAAACCCCCGCCAAGTTTACATCAGTTCAGCACGAGGCTTTAGAGCGCTACATCAGCATGGGCATAGTTGAAAAAACCGAAGAAATGCTGCCAATAGCACCCGAGCAGGCATACCGGCACATCAAAAACAGGCGTGTGCCCACGGCAATGTGGAGCATAACGGGCAGGTGCAACATGCGCTGCGTCCACTGCTTCATGGCCTCCGGCTCCGAAACCCCTATACACGAATTTTCCTGCTCCCAGGCCGAAGCGCTTACAGCGCAGCTCGCCCAGTGCGGCGTGAAAAACATTTATCTCACTGGAGGCGAACCGCTGCTTCACCCTGATTTTGAGCGCATACTTCAATGCATACACCAAAATGGGCTTGATGTGACTCGGCTTTACACAAACGGTATGCTGCTCAATAAAAAAACGCTCACAAGCTTTGAGGCGCTCGGCATGCGTCCTGAAATAGTGCTAAGCTTCGACGGGCTTGGCACTCATGACTGGATGCGCGGCGTAAAAGGCGCTCAGGCGGCGGCTGAACGCGCGATAGAGCTTGCAGTAAAAAGCGGCAACGAAGTGCGCGCAGCAGTGAACGTAAACTCTCAAACCCGCGACGGGCTTATTGAAACTTCGCGCTTTTTATATGGTCTTGGCGTCAGGAGCATTTTTTTCGTGCGCACGGGCGAATCGCCAAGATGGTCCAGCACTAATTCAAAAACGATTTCCATGGACGATTTTTGCCGCATGGCAGTTGAGCTCACAGGCGCGCTGCTATATGAAAACAGGCACGGGCTTGCGCTCAAATTCTTTGGCGGCATAACGCTCGCGCCCAGTGCCACACGCGTGAATACCGATATTGCATACAAGGTTTATGCAGGAGAAGCGGCCCCGGAGTCCGCATGGTGTTTAAAGGTTGCGTGTACGCTATTTATCGCAAGCGACGGACGCGTGCTGCCCTGCGATGCATTTGAGGGCGCATCGCTTGCAAGCGGCACATTCTTTGAGGATAATAATGTTTTCACACGCCCGCTTTGCGATATTCTTACGGACTCTGAATATTCAAGAGCCCTCGCATTACGCGCGTGCGATGTGATCGCAAGCAATGCTCAATGCGCGAATTGCGCATGGCGCGAAAAATGCCACGGCGGCGCGTGCCGCGTTTGCGCAATACTCTCTGGTGCTCAAAAAACGGGGCAATACGATATTTCAGGCGATATGCGCGGCATATCCCCAATATCGTGCACCATGTTTAAGGGCGGGTATTACGATGAAATACTCTCGCTCCTTGATAAGCCGTGAGCGGCGGGGTAAAAAGCGTCACATGGGCGCTTACAAACCGCTGCAACTACAAATGCGCGCATTGCTATGTTAGTGCGCCTAATTGCGTGCAAGACGAGCTTGACACGGCCGCCGCTTTCGCCATTATAGACATGCTTTACAGCTCCGGCGTGCGGCGCGTGGCGCTCACTGGCGGCGAACCGCTGATAAGAAGCGATTTTTTTAAAATTGCAAAAAGGCTCAGCGAGCGCTCTATTACCATATCTCAAATAGCCACCAACGGCAGCCTAATAAATGAAAGCTTGCTCATTGAGCTCATATCGCTCGGGCAAAGGCCGCGCATAAGCATAAGCTATGACGGCGACGACGGCGCTCACGATGCGCTAAGAGGAGTAAACGGCGCTTCAGCCGCCGCGCTCGATGCATTTTCGCTGTGCAAGGCATACGGGCTTGAAACCGCCTCCGAAATAACATTGCACTCCCAAAATGCGAACGTATTAAGAAAGAGCATTATCACGCTGGCCGCACATGGCTGCAAAAGCGTGAAGGCTCTGCCCATATTTCCCGTCGGCGCGGCGGCGAAAAGCGATGCGTTTGCTCCGCTGTCGCCAAAGGCGCTTTATTCTCTGTTTTTAAGCTATATATCGGACTATTATGCGGACGGTATGCCCGTAGAGCTGTTTTTACACGGATTTTTCTATGCGAGCAGTAATTTGCATGGCTTCGCCGTGCCCATGGAGCGCTTTTGCGGCGATGAACGCGCGCTAAGCTGTGCCTATTGCGCTCATGCGGCTTTAGAGCCTTATCTTAGCGCCGACGGCAGACTTTTGCCCTGCGCGTGCCTCGCGGGGTTTACTCAGCTTGTGAGCCGTTTCCCGCTTGTGCTGCGCACGGGTGTTGATGCGGCCATTAAATCGGAAGCGTTTGGTGAATTTTTGGAGCACACTGTGAAAAAGCAGCTTCAAAGCCCTCAATGCGGCGCGTGTGCGCATCGGTTTGTTTGCGGCGGCGGGTGCAGGATAGCGCCGCTTTCATCGGGCAAGGGCATGCTTGCCCCGGATATATTCTGCTGTGAATTTTTTAACGGCGGCTGGAAGGAGCGTATAATTGAGGCCGTAAGGCTTGGCAAGCTAAACGCGGCGCTCACTCGTCGAGCATCACCTGCTGACGGCGCATGAGCTGGGTAAAGCGGCCGTTTTGCGCCATCAGCTCATCATAATTGCCGTCTTCAATTATTTTGCCGTCCTCCAGCATCAATATTCTATCGCAATGCTTAATTGTGGAGAGTCTGTGCGCGATAACAATCCTCGTGCATTTAAGCGCATCGAGCGTATCGGTGACTATTTTCATAGTTATATTGTCAAGCGCGCTGGTCGCCTCGTCAAAAAGGATTATTTCGGGCTTTTGCGCAAGTGCTCGCGCGATGACAATGCGCTGACGCTGTCCGCCTGAAACGCCGCAGCCCGAGCCTTCCGCCACCAGCGTATTCATGCCCATTGGCATTTGGCGAATATCCTCCGCTATGCCCGCAAGCTCTGCGGCGTGCCATGCCTCGTCCAAAGTTAGATTGGGCGATGAAATGGCAATATTGGCAAATATGCTGCCCGCGAAAAGCTTGCTGTTTTGCATCACCGTGCCTATATGGCCGCGCAGGGATCTAATATCTAAATTCTGCATGTCCCTTTCATCAAAATATATCGCGCCGCGAAGCGGAGCTTCAAAGCCGAGAAGCAATCGCATAAGCGTTGATTTGCCGCACCCGCTCTTGCCCACTATCGCCACATACTGACCGGCCTTTATATGGAGCGAGAGATCGTTTAACACAAGCGGCATATCCTCGCCATAGCGGAAGCTCACATTCGTAAGGTCTATGCCGCCCATAAGCTTTGCAACCTGCTTTTTGCCGCTCACAGTCTCCGGCGCGGTCTGCAATATGGGCTTAATTATTGTGAAAACCGGCTTTATGCTCGATGCGCTCACCGCCGCCTGCGAGAGCGCCAAAAACGCCGCGGAAAGCACCGCGTAGGCCGCTGAAAACGCCATATACGCATCTACGCCCACATTTGACGCTACTGCCTGCTCATAAATTAAAATTGTGCTTACAATGGTTATGGCGAGCGTGAAAACCGAATTAAGCTTTAGAAACATTGGCGCATCGTATACCAATGAGGCGTTCTTTTTGTATTTTTCCACCCATTTTGCAAAGGCGCGTTTTTCAGAGCCGGAAAGCTTTATTTTTTGTATGCCTGTGAGAAAGGCATACAGCACGCCGCTCTCCTTGGCCTTATATTCGAGCTTCATTCGGGTGACGTTCATCTGCACTATCATTGTAAAGATGGACAGCAGCAGCATTGCAAGCACCGCAATGGCGGCAGGCCACACAAGCTCGGGCGCAAACGAAAATATTTGGCCAACGAATATAAGGCTCACAAGCGCCGTAAGCCCCGTTGAAAGAATGCCGTCGGCAAGAGTGGTGCATAAAACATTTATGTATTGCACGCGCTGGGAAAGCTCGCCCGAGGCATAGCGCCTGAAAAAATCAGTAGGGAGGCTTATAAGGCGCATCATTGACGCCGCGCGCACGGTTGTATCGGTTTTTATCTTTACGCGCGAAAGCATAAGCTGCTTTGCCATGCTCAAAAGCGTTGTGGCGATGCTCACAGCGATAAGCATTATCAGCACGGCGTTTAGCGATTCAACGCTGCGCATATACACCACCTGGCTATAAACATATTTCGTTATCCACGGCGTTATGAGCGAAATTATCCCCACCATCACCGTTATCAGGCATATCTTGAAATAATCGGAGAACGACAGGCTTTTTGCCATAAACGTGAATAAATCCTTCATTTCAAGAGTGCGCCGGGGCAGCGGCCTATAAAAGCAGGAGGCTTCCGTTTGGAGCGTTTGCGCCGTCTTTTTTGTCACGTGCACAGTCTTTTTGGTTATGCGATCGTGATAATAATAGCCCATATATCCGTGCGGTATCAGCGCCACCACCTGACCGTCCCTGGTCTTGCATAAAAATGCGCCCACCGCGTCCTTATACCATGCGCCGCGAAGCTCAACTGAGCGCTTCATTATGCCAAAGGGTTTAAGCACAGAATCAATGCTTGTATCCCACGAATCGGAGCTATCCTCAATTTCGGTCTTTGACACATCGTAATAGCGCAATATCTCAATAAGCGCGTCCTTTGCGTTAGCGCGCTCGTTTTCATCTATCTGCGAAAGGACGCCCTTTGCGATTATAACCTCGGATATGCTTGCAAAAGCATCCGAAAAAATCTCATCGTCCGCTTTGATGCGTTCTCTTAGCTGCTCGTCAAACCATCCGCTCATATCACTCACTCCCTTGTAACAAGGTCAACATAAAACGAGCATCTTTTCATCAGCTCATCATGGGTGCCGCTATCCGTCACTTTGCCATTTTGAAGCACGATTATCTTGTCGCAATCGCGTATTATGGATATTCTATGCGAAACAATTATTCTTGTTATCCCGCGATCGGCTATGGAGCGCATGATCTCATTCTCAGTTTGAGAATCGAGCGCCGAGGTCGCCTCGTCGAGCACGAGTATCGCGGGCTCTTGCGCGAGCGCGCGCGCTATCTCTATGCGCTGCCGCTGCCCGCCCGAAATATCTCTGCCGCCGTCTGAAAGGACATATTGATAGCCGCCTTCACGCTGCATTACCATATCGTTGAGCTTTGCGTCCCACGCGGCGAGCTTCATTTCAAAATCTTCAATGGAATTATCCCACATTTTGATATTATTCGCTATCGTATCCTCAAAGAGGATAATATCCTGATCCACGCAAGCAACCGATGCTGTGAACACGCCCCTGCTATACTCGCTCGCGGGCTTTGAGTCGAACAATATCTCGCCGCTCCACGGCTTATACAAGCCGGTTATAAGATTGCACAGGGTTGACTTGCCGCTGCCGGAGCCGCCCACTATGGCAATATTCTCACCTCGCTTGATTTTTAGTGAGAAATCTTCAATAAGCGGCGGTCTTAGCTCGTTATATCCGAAGGTAACATTTTTTAGTTCCAGCTCGCCGGACAGCTTTTTATAATCCTCCGTTTGCTCGTTCTTAACATAATCAACGTCCGGCTCGCATTTTAGCACGTCCTGCACGCGTTCCATGCTTGCGCGCATCTCCTCAAAGGACTGACCGGCCGCCAACAGCGAAGTGGCAGGGGCGCTAAACGCGCTGAGATACCCGTTGAACGCCATAACCAGGCCAATCGTCCACTCGCCCCTCATTATGAGCGTCACACCTATATACAGCACCACGTTTCCCGTGAGAAGCGATATTAGCGCCGGAAGCTGCCCTAAATACTGATCGAGCTTTGAATACTTTACCACTTGATCATTATATGAGGCATGGTAGCCCGCCCATTGCGAAAAGAAGCCCTCCTCCGCGCCGGCGGCCTTTATAGTTTCTATCATATCTATTCCGGATATTGTAAGCCCGTTGAGCTTGCCTGCATCGTGCATCTGCACCCTTGTTATATTAACGCGGCGCTTTGCGATAACTCTGGAGAGCACGAGGTTAGCTATAACCGATATGAAGCCCACCGCCGCAAGCGGCGTGCTGTAGCGAAGCATTAGAATAAAATATAAAAGCATTGTGCCAAAATCGAGCGCCATCGGCGCGAGCGTGCTTAAAAGCGTATTGGCTATTTCCTGATTGGATTCCTGCCGCGCCACTATATCGCCCGCCATGCGCTGCCCGTAAAATTCCAAAGGCAGCCGCAATATATGCCAAACGAACGATGTGTTTGCCACTATCGCCATCTTGCCCTGCAATTTTAAAAGATACACCGCCTTAACCCAAGCGGCTGTAAGCTGCATAGCGCCGGTCACCACTAGCGCGAAAAAGAACAGACCCCTCCATTCAAAATAGCCGTTCATTAGCATTCTGTCCACAAAAAAGCGGGAAAACGCCGGGTTCAAAATGCCTATGAGCGATGTTATAAGCGTTGTTAAAATGATGAGCCAAAGCATTTTGGACGTGCCGCGCAATCTTTCTCGCGCGAACGCCAATATAGATTCGGGCTTGCCGCATGGCTTAAATTCTTCGGTGGGCTCAAGCATAAGGCATATCCCGGTGAAGGAACGGTCAAATTCCTCAAGCGAAAGATTAACTGTGCCGTGCGCGGGATCATTTATTATCACTCGGTCGCCGCGAAACCCGTTCACCACTACAAAATGATTAAAATCCCAATGCACGATGCACGGAAAAATGCCCTTTCTTCTTAGCGTTTCCGGCTCATAGCGAAATGCGCGCGTGCCAAAGCCGTGCTTCTGAGCAACCATATATACGCTTTTAAGCGTTGAGCCATCGCGGGAAACGCCGCATTCCTTGCGCACCTTTTCAAGCGGGATATAAAGCCCGTAGTACGCCATGACCATTGCAAGGCACGCCGCGCCGCATTCAAATGTTTCCTGCTGCATTACGATCGGAACGCGCGCTACGCCGCGCCGCTTTGGAGTTGTGCGTTTTTTTGCCATACTTATTCCTTAGCTTTCGCTTGCGAAAGCTTCCTTTTTGGGGAATTGAGGGTGGTTTTGCTTCAAAATATCCAAACGAATAGCTGCGCTATTCGTTTGCGCTCGGCGGATAAAGCCTCAAACCCGAAAATGAAAGACGAAGTCTTTCATTTTAGCAGCATATCCGCCGGCCGCACGGTTTCAATTATTATAGCAACGTCCTCAACGCCGTTGCTTGCGCCACTCACCTTCATGGTAACACGATAAAGCCTGTCGTTTAAAAGTATATCAGGCGTTCTTATGCCGAGGTCCTTTGCTATATTCATTATTTGATCGTAATCGGAGTGCTCTGAATCAATCTCCGTCACCTTGCCCAAATCATTGCCGAGCCTCACTGTCATGCCGGGCTTTAAATTCACTATATCATTTGCGGGAAGCCAGCAATAGGTAGCACCGTCTATTGTGACGGCACGCGTGTCCACGCGCACCTCGAGCGTGCCAGTGAACGCCCAGTAAAAGCCCGCCAGCAGCACCAAAAGTATAGCCACCAGCATGAACCATACGCCGGGGCTGGATACCTTTATGTAGCTGTTGAGCTGCTCCGGCGACGTGACGCGCTCCAGCGCCTTTTGCCTGTATAGTCCTCCAGAGTTCATTTTTATCCCACCTAACGCATAAGAATATACTATTTTACCGCATTTGGGGCATGCATTCAACAAAAATAAGCTATATTCGCCCTTTATTCGATATAATTACCGCCAAGCCTCCAGTACGCAAGCTCGCTAAAACCCGCATTTTTCAAAAACTTCGCCCAATCAGCGAGTGTGCGGGTATCTGCGAACCACACCGAATGGGCGCCGCCGCTTGAATCATTATAATGGAAATTGAGCGCGCCGCTTGCCATATCGCGCACGGTAGCGTCCGTAGCGCTTGATGAAAACAGCTCGTAAGCGCCTTTAAGCGTCACCTGAACGGCCTTGCCATCTTTATCCCAGTCATAGCCGCCCGTTGCCAGCGCGTATATGCGCTTACCGGGCAGAACCGAGCTTTTTTCAATAAGCTCCGAAAGAAAATCATAATCGGCCTTTGGCCCTTCCCCGTTATGCCCGCCGTGCAAATTGTAGCACATGATAACATAAGTCGGGCCTTTGGGAAACATATTCTCAAAGGGCGTGTTTGGCTCAAGCACAACGCGCAGCAAAAGCCCAACCTCATTAGTGCGCGAATAGAGCTTTTTAATAAAATCGCAAAAGGGCTGCCACAGCGAGGGTTCCTTGCGTATGGCCTCATAATCTATCTCAATGCCGTCATAGCCATTTTCAAGCGTAAATGCAATAAGCTGCTCCACATGTGAGTTTATCGCGGCCTCATCGGCAAAAAAACGGCTGAGTATATCGGGCGATTTGAGCGTGAATTTACTGCCGCTCTCATCATGCCGAATATCGTTTACAAAAGTGATATAGCTATCCCACAGATTATTAGGATACGCGCTTTCAACGGCCGCGAACAGCTCGCTTTGCTTTTGAGGCATTATCAGCTCGCCCTCGGGCGTGAAAAAGGCCTCAAAATAGCACACCGCACCAAGCCTATCCGCGTATGGCGCTATCTCGCTTATCACATCATCGGTATCCCAATAGACTGCCCAAACGGATATATCCCTTGTGCCGTCAAGCTGCCACGCTGGCGTTTGCCCTTTTCCCGGCGCGTCTAAAGGGGCTGCCGATGCGTCAGGCGTCACAGACGGCATGACGATATTATCCGGCAAGCCCGACGGCTTTACTGGTGATAAGCCTTTGCAGCCCATAAGGGAAATTGCCGCCATAAACGCTAAAATGCTCGCTAAAATTCTCCGCATAGCCTCAATCCTTATAAATTATCAATAACCCAATCCACTATTGAGTCCCACGTTTCCTTCACGCGCAGGCCCACAAGCTCCATGTCGCCCGGCAGATAATCGTAAAGCACGGTTTCCCTATCGAGCGTGGTTAGCTTAAGCTCCTCGAACACCGCGTCGTACACATCATCGGCAAGGTTTCTTTGGCTGTAACCGCCGACTATGGAGCCGCTGCGCGAGCCTAGGAACACATACCCCCACGACGGGCAGCTTACCGCCATATTATCAACGGCAGTGATCTCATTACACTTAACGGTGAGCTTATTGCCCTGCAGAATTATTTTAAGCCTCGTGTCGCCCGCCGTCCTAAGGTCGAGCGTGGGAACGTATTCACCATCGCCAGCGGACGTGACTTCGTCCTTTAGCTCGTTGATTATTATCGCGTTCTCAAGCGTTGAATCGCCATAGTTCTTCTTGGCCTGCATAGCGGCCTTTCGCGCTTCCTCGCTGTTTTGATAGATGGATTGATATTTAGTGCCGTAAAGCTCATTTAGCCCTATTGAGAATATCTCCGTTTCCGTGCCGCCCGCGCCCTGATACACATAGAGCACATCATCGCGCACCTCAACGCATAAATAATCCCGCCGCGCTTCATCGGCGCGGAGAAAAACGCGCTGCGTGCCGAGCTTATTGCCTGTGAGCCGCACGTTAAGCTCAATATCCGCGTATGTGGCGCTTTGATCCAGCCGCACCGCGCCGTCCGCCGAGGGCAGGCTCGTGAGTATGAGCTTATCAAGCTTATGCTCGCACGCGCCGCTTAAAAGCGTCCATTGCGAGCTGCGCTTTTCATCGCCCGTTACAAAAGCCATGGCAAGACCTGTATCGTCCCAGCAGCGCATAAGAAGATGGTTTGTGGACCAGTATGCCTGCGGCTGCATACGCGTAAGGTCATATTTATCCGTATCGGCGCTGTTGAGGCAAAGACCCTCGCGATTGAAGTTGGCGGCAAAGGTGGCGCGAAGCGCCGCTTCATTTACGGCGCTTACACGGTCGTTAGTGGCAAACTGCCCCGTATTTGAATGCATCAAAACATACAGTTGCGGGAAATAATCAAGCTCCTTTTCGTATGTTTCCTTCATCAGCGCATATTCGGCGTTCACTCGCTCTGTCATAGCTAAATAGCTCTCAAGCGGCACATTGTTTTCATCGCGTATGAAATCCATTAAGTAATGGTTATAGTTCCTGCCCAGATATTTGGCCATAAAGCTAAATTCCGGCGCGGTCATCTCGCCCAAATACCTATCGTATCTATCGAAAACATTTATATATGAAAGCCGATAGCCATTGGTGCCTGTATTCCAAAAAGAGCCTCTGTCGAGCAGCTTTAGATCCTCCGCTCTTAGGAATTTGGTGCCGCGCTTATCAAGATTATTCGCGTATGTAAGTATTGTGGCGCAATAATTGAGCTGCTCAAGCACGGGCTGCGCAAATATCGCGGTGTCGCGCCTGCCATCCTCATATAAAAGGAAAAGCGCTCGCTCGGGCAGCGGCGTGCCCTTTTCATAATAATCCAAAAGATCCTGCTGATCTATAGTTACATAGCCGGATGCCTTGAGCGCCTCCAAATGCTCCTGCATTTTGCTCACGGAAATAAGCGTTTCATCGGCAGAGCGCGCCACGCCGAAATAGGATATGGCTATAAAGCCGTTGTCAACGCTGCCTGGCGCCTGCTCCATCGCCGAGCGATACGGCTTATATACCGGATAATCTATCAGCGAGCTTATGAGCAGCAATATGAGCGCTATTAACAGCAGCGCCTGAACAATGCTGCGCACGGCCTTCTTTTTATCCTTTACGCCAAGGAGCGCGGGATCGGGGATATACTCCGTTTCTATCCGCGCATTTGGTTTTGTGTTATCAGGCATCGAGCCACTCATCCTCCCTTGCCTCCTCCTCGCGTATGCGCTTTCGCTTTTCCGCGCGCGTGGCCGCTTTAACGTCCGCCTCGGTCATTCTCGTGCCCCATGTGGATTTCCAAAATGTGAACCACGCAATGGGCATTTGCCACAGGAGCACCGCCTCATAATAAATGCAGAAAAGCAGGCCGAAAAGCCACGTTGTGGAGTGCCTTAGCAGCAACTGCGCAAAGCTCATCAAAAGCGCCATGGCAAGAAGCCCCAAAATAAATGTGGCGGGGAACGTGCCCTGCACTATCGGCACATAAATAAGGTTGTATATAACAATTAACGGCGCGGCTATGGGCACAAGCATGCCCACATAAAACGAGAACGCCATGAAAGGCTCCTTGCGCCACATAAAGCTGCCCGCAAGCATAGATTCGCGCAGCCACGATCGCTTCCAGCGCATTTGCTGCTTTAAAAATGCCTTATGGTCGTTTGGCACTATTGTGGAGCACACCGCCGTATCCTGATATGATGTGCGGTGATGCCTTAACACAAAATTCGTCATTGCCCTATCGTCGCCAAAGGTGGCCTTATGCCCTAAAAAGCGCTGGTCGAGCCACGCATCGAGGTTTTCGAGCACTATTTCCTTTTTATAGCAGGCAAGCGGCCCGGAAAGGCAGGTCACAGCGTCAAATCTGGCCTCCGCCGCCTTAAATATACGAAAGGCTATATAATATCTTACGGACTGCATTTTCGTAAGCGCGTTGGTATATGTGTTGGCAACGTCCGTGCGGCCGGAAACGCCGCCCATCTTGGGATCTTGAAAGGGCTGCACCAGCGCGCGTATGGCAAACGGATTGAGAAAGCTATCCGAATCGACGTATACAACGTAATCATGCCTTGCAAGCAGCACCCCGCGCGCCATAGCGTCGCGCTTGCCCATATTGTGCTCCTG
>CAZUUR010000006.1:0-3616 GCA_964622815.1 uncultured Oscillospiraceae bacterium
TTCGCTTACTCTCGGCGTTAAAATAGGCTCGCAGGAATCTGCAGATAAGTTGCCGTTTATTATAGAGGTGACTTTAGAGGGAGCATTTATCCTAGGTGGCGAATACAATGCGGATAATATTATGAAAACAAACGCTGTTGCCATTTTATTCCCGTATCTTAGGGCTACGTTATCTATGCTCACAAACATAGCAAATATTACCCCGTTAGTATTGCCTACGGTTAATTTGGCGCAAATGTTTGAAAACGAACATGCCAATACGCATGAGGATAACGATCAATAAGCTGGGCTGTCACCGGTGGCTGTTAAGTCATATAAAGCGCATACGCATTGATTAGCATTGCTTCGCGTTTAGATACAGCCACGTTTTAAGTATCGCGGCCTGCGTTTTGCCGTCCTTAATTTCGTTTGCCATTACCATATTAACGAGAGCTTTTAGCGGCAGTTTTTCAACGGATAAAAACTCATCGTCATCGGGGTGGGTTTTGCCGCTTGTGAGGCCGCGCGCGAGGAACATGCGTATGTTTTCATCGGTTATGGCCACGGTGGGCAAAAATTCGCCAAGGGAGATAAGCTCGCGTGCGCTGTAGCCCGTCTCCTCGCTCAATTCGCGCATGGCGGCGGCCTCGGGCGGCTCGGTTGGCTCAAGCTTGCCGGCCGGTATTTCAAGAAGTACCCGCTTAAAGGGATAACGGAATTGCCGCACCAAGACCACCTCGTTTTCATCGGTCAGCGGCACGACGCACACCGCGCCAAGATGCTTTAGCACCTCTCGCACAGCGACATGGCCGTTTGGGAGCATCACCATATCCCTGTAAAGATGCGCCACCTTGCCGGAATACAGCTCCTCGGAGGAAATTTCTTTTTCATAAAAATCACCCATTTCCGTGGCGGGTTCACGTGAACCGTTTGATTTTTTTAAATCATTCATCTCCGTGGCGAGTCCAGATGAATCGTTTGATTTTTTTAAATCGCTCATTTTACACCTCGTTTGATAAATTCTATTTCGGCGCTTCGCGCGAGTCAACATACGCTTCGTGCCCCTCATTGAGCAGCTCAGCTATGGTTTTGCCGTCCACATATTCCTGCGGCCATGGTGGGCGACGCGTCCGCAACATAGTACACGGCGGCGATATTTTTGCAATCGAGATACTTTAGCCTTGTGTATACCTCAATAATATCAACAAGGGAGCAGAATTTGTTATGCTCGGAGCATAATATGGAGATTTTTTGCAGGGCGCGGCGCTTGAAAGCGCTTTAGCGCACAAAAGCCGAACCGTGCGCTTAACCCTTTCTCGCCACGGCGCACATATCCATTGCCCTGCCGGTGAAGGGGCTGCCAGAAACGTCGTCGTAAAATTCTATGGCGGTGAAGCCAGCGGCGCTAAGCTCCTTTTTGAGACTCTTATCCGTGAAAATCTGATTCCAGATATTGTAGCACTCGCACATATCCTTTGTAAGCACTATATTCTGATTGAGAATATTCTCCGTTTCACAATAGCACAGGGAGGGCGAACCGCATAGGTTTGATTCTCCTGTGCTTTTATAGCGGCGGCTTCGCTCCACGAGGACGTGCGGCTCGGCCGAGAAAAAGCCGCTTTCAAGATAGCTGGTTTGCTCGCTTTCAATGAACGCCTCGCCGTGCGCTGTGGTGTGGCAATCGAGAATGAAAAACCCGCCGGGGCGCAGCGCGGCATACGTCTTTTTTAATAGCGTCGCCCTGCTTTGAGGCGAAAGCACGCCAAAATCGCAGTAGATAAGCGTTGCCGCGTCAAATTCGTCCGCATACTCTATTTCAAGATAGTTTTTGTATATATACTCTATGCTTCTTCCGCTTTGCTGGGCGTTCTCCCTGGCGTAAGCTATGGAGCGGCGCGAAAAATCAACGCCCGTTACCATAAAGCCCGCGTCCGAAAAGCGGCTTGCATACAGCCCCGGCCCGCAGCCGAGGTCTAAAAGGCGCATGCCGCTTTTTACGCCGCACATTTTACATATCCACCGCGCGGAGGCATCTGTAAATTCGTGCCTGCGCGACGCCGCGTCCCATGTGGGGTTGAGGTGCGCTTCAAGCATGAGCTTTGATATGTGCTCATCGTCCCAAAATGGCGCGCTGCTCGGCGCGTAAAGCGCGGGGTACTCCTTCATGTAGGCTAAAAACTGCTCCGTTGGCGTTAACATTATCGTTGCCCCCAATCAATGCAGCGACTTAGCTCTAGCTGCCGCCGCAATTTCGTGTAAAACTCGATGTAAAAATCGAGCCGCGCCCGCCACAGGGCGTTGCCCGTGGGCGTCGCCCAATCCATATTTTTCAATTTCTCAAGCCTTTCAAGCGATGCGCCGACGTGAGCGGCCTTGTCCTCAAACGTCATGTCGTCGTAGCCCTTCCATTTGAGTATCTCGAATATCCGGTATGCGTCGAAGCGGTCGATATTGTCCGCAGCGCCTATTGAAAGGGTGAAGGCGTTCAGCTCGCCCTCAAAATCGGCCTGATCGTCAACGTGTATGGCGATGCCGTATAAAACGTCGTTGAGCTGCTTGGCGCTAAAGCCCAGCGACTCCACAAACGGCCTTGCTATGTGCGCGGCGTATCTGCCGTGGTTGCGGCTGTCGGCATTATCCTTGAACTCCATGCAATAGGATACATCGTGCAGAAGGCAGCCTATGACCATCAGCTCCTCGTCAAGCCCTTCGGCCTTGGCAATGGCTTTTCCAATATTCGCCACGCGATATGAATGCTTCAGCCTGTATGCTTTTTCCAGCGGGCGCGTTGAAAAATACTCGCTGTTATTAAACTTTTCCTTTAGAAACGCCTCTGTTTGCTCAATTCTATTCAGCATAAATCCCTCCATCTAGGTTTGGTTTGATAGGTTCGCTATACCACCGGCGTTTTCACCGGTCTTTTGGTGGGCTTTGGCGTGGGCTTTGCTGATGATCTTGCCGTGGGCTTTGCTGACGGCTTTGCTGTGGGCTTTGCCGTTGGCGTTGCGGCGGCGGGGGAGGGCGTTACGGCAGCCGTGGCCGCAGGCTTTGGCGTTGCGGTGAGGGCTGCCTTGCAAAGATATTTTGCCCAATATTCGCAAAGCGTATTTATATTGAGCCGCTTCATTTTGCACGCGGTCTCCGTGCCCACATAGCGCCAGTGCCACGGCTCATAGCCGAAATTGGTTATGTCGCTCCGTCCGGGCGGAAAGCTCATGATAAAGCCATAGCAATAGGCGTTTAGCTTGAGCCACGCGAACTCGTCCGTATCCTGCATGTTGTATTCGTTGAGGGTTTTATATGTAACGCCCTTTTTGCAAAGGTCAAAGGCAAGCCCGGTCTGGTGCTCGCTGTGGCCCGGCCATGCGTATTGCAGACTGTCCGGGCCGCCGCGCTTGGGGTTTTTGCGGTAGCCTGATTTTATATAGAGCGAAAGCCCCTCTTTTTCCATGTCATTAACCATCAAAAGGAAGGCGTTGTAGCAATCCTCGCGCAGCGTAACGCCTTTTACGGCGTACTGCTCGTCCACCTTGACCAAATTTTTCGGCTTGTATTTTGTTGGCAGGGCAAAATGCTTGTTCAAAAGCACGGTGAGACTCTCTGGGATCATATGCTTAAGATGTATGAGAAATACGGG
>CAZUUR010000006.1:3626-5151 GCA_964622815.1 uncultured Oscillospiraceae bacterium
CCTCGACTACGTTTTGATAATTTTTTTCATCAAGATGGAGATTTACCTCCATCACCACGTCCTCTATGCTCTTATTCGGATGCTTTTTAGCGTAGGCGGAATAGCGGCTTTCATACTCGCTTATATAATAGGAAACGCCCTCGCCCACCGCGAGCGAAGGCAGCGCTGCCGGGAGCGTGGCGACAAGCACCAAAAAGAGTGCAGTTGCGACAAATTTAGTTACAAAATGCGATTTCATAAACCCATTATAAGTGCGGTTGAAATATTTGTCTATAGCTCTTGCCAGCTTCACCCCGCCGCGCTATAATAGCTCCTGTTGCGTAATTATGCACTTGGAGTTGGAGGCATTATGGAGATATTGCAGCGGCCATTCCCTCACCGGTCTCCGGCGTGGCACGGCCGTAAAATAATAATCAAGGCACTCGCTTTTATCAAAAAGAACACGGTGCTATGCGTTGCGGCGGCGGCCGCTGCGATAACGAGTCTATTCGTGCCGCCGGACGCGGAATATATAGGCTATTTCGATTTTAAGACGCTTACCTGCCTTTTTTGCGTGCTCGCCACCGTCTGCGCGCTTAAAAACGTGGATTTCTTCTATATAATTGCAAAAAGGATAGTCAAGTGCTTTAAAACCACTCGTTTGAGCATACTTGCGCTGGTATACATCACGTTTATCGGCTCTATGCTCATTGCGAACGACATGGCGCTTTTGACGTTTCTGCCGCTTGGATACTTCGCGCTCACGTCCACCAACAAGCGCAAATACATGGCGTTCACATTCATTATGCAGAATATCGCCGCTAACCTTGGCGGCATGCTCACGCCCTTTGGCAACCCGCAAAACCTATATCTTTATTCAAAATTCAATATTCCCACTAACGAGTTTATGTCCATTATGTTCCCGCCGTTCATCGTGGCTATAGTGCTCATAAGCGTCTGCTGTCTTTTTGTAAAGAGCGAGCCTATGGATATTCCTGACGACGGCGTCAAGCTCAACAGGCCGCGCACCGCACTGTATTTGGTGCTGTTCGCATATTCGATTCTCATCGTTTTCCGCTCCATACCCTATTGGACGGGGCTTATCATTATCCCCGCCGTCCTCTTTTTTGCGGATAAAAAGGCGCTCAAGATGGTGGACTATCCGTTGCTTCTAACATTTGTATGCTTCTTCATTTTCGCCGGAAACATGGCGAGAATAGGCTTTGTGCGGGATTTTTTTGCCGCGCTGCTTGAAAAAAGCACGCTTGTTTTCAGCGTGCTCTCCTGTCAGGTGATAAGCAACGTGCCCTCGGCAATATTGCTTTCGCAATTCACCGCCAATTACCGCGAGCTGCTTTGGGGCGTGAATATAGGCGGCGTCGGCACGCTCATAGCGTCGCTTGCGAGCCTTATAACATTCAGAGAATATTCAAAGGACGAGCCGGGGAAAACGGGCAAATATATTGCCATGTTCTCGGCGTTCAACTTTGCGCTATTGTTTATTCTAACGGGGTTTATGGCAATATTTAAGAATGTGATGTAGCAA
>CAZUUR010000006.1:5251-9420 GCA_964622815.1 uncultured Oscillospiraceae bacterium
ATATCCAAATGCAATACAAACGTTTCAAGCCCCGTCGCCGCATCGAACCAATTATAATCGTCCTCAAGCGGCGAGTACGCCGTAATGCTCAGCTCGCCCTTTTTCATATCAAAGCGCATGAGGCTCAAATATCCCATGCCGCCCTCCGGCTCGGACTGATAATCGCTTATAAGCTCCCAAACCACCCTGTCCGGCCTATCGTCCTTATCGTCGTCAAAGGTGCGCATCTGGCGATAAACGCCGTGCTTGTGGCCGCAGAGCACCAGCTTCACATTTGCGTTTTGCTCTATTACCGTGAGATATTTTTCTCCCTCGCCTAAAAGCTCGCCGTCCGTGCGCATATAGCCATGAAAGCAAAGCACGGCGAACCTTTCCTTATATTGCTTTAGCACCCCGTCAAGCCAGTTTAGCGCTTCCTCATCGGAGCTTTTCCACCCTAAATATGCTATTATAGCGGGTACGCCGTCTATATCTATAAGGTCGTAGCGACCCATGCCGTTATTATAATCGCCGCCGAAGTCAGCGTATCCCTTATATGCATCTGCACCAAAAACGGTGCGCCAGCTCTTGTAGCGCTGCTTATCGCCGGCCACATCGTGATTGCCCGGCACGAGGAAAATATTCGCACCGGCGTCGCCAAGCACGTCCAAGCCCTCCTTGGCTATAAGCCACTGCTTTTCGTCGCCCTCCTCGTTTATAAGGTCGCCCGTGTGAACCACGCGGCTTATATTACCGGCGTTCGCCGCAATATAGCGGCACATATCCATAAAATGCTCGGGATAGCTCTCAACATAATATTGCGTGTCGCTCAGCCACACCCATGTGTCCGGCTTATGCGCGGCGGGCGTAGGTGCGGCCGGCGTAGGCGTGGGCTGTGCTGCCGGCGTAGGTGCGGCCGGCGCAGGTGTAGCCGCAGGCGCAGTAGGTGCGGCCGGTGTGGGCGCTGTGGGCGTAGGTGCGGTCGGTGTAGGCGAGCAGGCGGCGGCGCAAAGCGCCGCCGCAAGAAACAGTAAAGTTAAAAAAATTCTTCTCATTTGACGGCGTCTGAATAGGATAGCGCCTCCATCACCTTTTGAGTCACTTCCTTCATGGTTTCTTCTTTAAACGGGTTTTCAAGGTTGGCCACCTTCAAAAGCTCGAAATAGCCCTTGCTTCCGCCCGCGCGGCACAGCCTCAAATAATCCTGCCACGCCGCGTCCCTGTCCTCGCGCATTTTTATATAAAGCTGGAAGGCGCAGGTCTGCGCGAGCGCATAATCAATATAGTAGAACGGATAGAGGAAAATATGCTGCTTCTGCATCCAGAACCCGCCCTTTTCGAGGAACTCATTGCCGTCGTAATCGCGCCACGGCATATATTTCTTCTCTATTTCGCGCCAAACCGCGCGACGCTCCATGGCCGTCATGGCAATATTTTCATAAACCCTGTGCTGATATTCGTCCACGCAGCACATATACGGTATCACCTCAAGCGCTTGCGAAAGGTGGAGATAGAGATATTTCTCCGTGTTCTCGCCAAAGAATTTTTCCATCCACGGATATGTGAAATGCTCCATGGTCATTGAATGTATCTCGTCTATCTCGCTGGTGGAGAAAACGAAATCGGCTATGGGCTGTATGCGCGACGCCACATACGCCTCAAAGGCGTGTCCCGCCTCGTGCGTCAAAACGTCCACATCGGCGCTCGTGCCATTAAAATTGGAGAAGATGAACGGCGCTTTATATTCGCCGAGCATTGTGCAGTAGCCGCCCATGCGCTTGTTTTGCCTGGTTTCAAGATCAAAAAGCTCATGCTCGGACATGAAATCAAAGAACTCGCCCGTCTCAGGCGAAAGCTCGCCATACATCGTTCGCGCCGCCGCCACAAGCTCGTCCTTGCCGCCCTTTGGCACGGCGTTGCCCTCGGGAAATACCAGCTGCTCATCATAAAATCTGAGCTTGTCCACCCCAAGGCGCTTTGCCTGCTGCTCGTATAGCTTTTCGCAGGCGGGCGTTATATATTTGAGCACGTTCTCGCGAAACTCCGCCACGTCTTTTTCATCGTAATCAAAGCGCTCCCTTTGAAGGTAGCTCATCTTCGTGAACGATTCAAACCCCGCTTTTTTCGCCATGCCAGCGCGCAGCTTTACAAGCTTTGAGAATATCTCGTCCAGCTTTGGCGAAACGTCCTCGTAAAGCTTAGCCCACGCGAGAAACGCTTCCTTGCGCTCTTGCCGATCTGTTGACTGAATATGCTTGAGCAAACCATAGAAATTGCACTTCTCGCCGCGAAACTCGCACGAGCATGCCGCAACAGCCTTGTTGAACTCGTTTTTAAGCTTTTCAACGCGGATCGTAGGCAAAATGAGCTTATTGTTGGCAAGGGTGTATTGCGCGTCCAGCTTTTTGATAAATATCTCACCGAACTCATTTTCAAAGTCAACCCTAAAGCGGCTTTCAAGCATAGCCTTATACATCTTTTTGCTCAGCGGGATAAGCTTTGCGAACGCCGCGTTATAGTAATTGGCCTCTTTTTCATAAAACTTGTCGGCAAGATTTATGCTGTTTCTAACATGCGCCACCGTTCCCGCGGTCTGCGCCGCGCCAAGAAGCTTGTCTATCTTTAGATAGCACTCGCGCGCTTTTTGATAATTTTCCGCGCCGTTAAACTGGGCAAGCGTCTTTTTAAGCTCGCGCGTCATCTTTGCAACGTCCGCGCGCTCATACTTGAGCTGTGAAAATGTCCCCTGCAACTTAGCTTCCATTGTTCCCCTCCGTACTGTTTTATATTGCATTATTTTTAGTGCAAGCATGCACCTTTTTTAGTGCTATCTGTCATCTGCCGGACTAAGCTCGCGCGGCTTTAGCGTAAACGCCGGACGGCTTGCATAGCGCTTGCGTATTTTTTCAAGCTGCACGGGCAGCGCCTTTTTCATGGACTGCCTAAGTATCCTAAATGCCTCCGAGAGCAGCGCCTTTGTTTCCTCATCGGTATTTTTCATGGCCTTGATTATTGCTATGGCGCTTTTGCCGCTAATAAGCTCGCCAAGCGTCGTCGCGTCGGACGAGGCGAGTATGGCGTAAACGCCGTCAATAAATTTGGCGCGAAACTCGCTTGTCATGCCCTTGAGCCAGTCCTTTAGCGCCATGTCTATAAACTGGCTGGAATTTGTGGTGCTTTCGTCAAAAACGAAGCTGTTCGGCGTTATATGCCATGAATATAGGTCATGCTGCAAGATACCCATCTTTTCAGAATGAACTATGGTAAAATCCTCCTCATGCTGCAAGAGCATGCCTATCACGCTCGACTGCGGCACGAAGGTTTTCACGCGCGTTATCACCGAAAGAAAATCGCTCTGCTCGAGCGTTTGCGAATTGAAGCCCGGCCCGTCGTTATTATATATGGCGCTTATGCGCGCCTTAACGCCCTCTGAGCACGATGCGGACGCGTAGACCGCGAGGTTGCCGCCCTTTGAGTGGCCGCCAACGCGTATTGGCCGCTCGTCACGCGCGGCCGACGCTTCAAGATATTCAACCGCGTCAAGCTGAGCTGGCACGGCGGTTTGGAAGCAGATATTAAAATCCTCCTTCCACCCAACTAGCGTGCCGTCAGTGCCGCGAAACGCCACAAAGCGCGTATTGTCGCCCGTAAGCGCTGTCACGGCCGAAAATTGCTTTTCAGCCTCCTTGTCGAAGCGGTTCACATAGCCGCAAAGGAGCATATCTGAAAAACGGGGCGCTGAAATGAGCGCCTCAAGCAGACGTTTATCATCGTCCATGCGAAAAGCGCGCTCGCCCTTTTCCACAAGGCCGAGGCAGGCTTTAGCCGCGAGCGAAAGCGGAACGGGCGTTTTTTCAAGATCGCCCACTATCCCGTCAAAGGGGATATAGCTAAGGCGGCACAATATCAGCGCGTCCACGGGATTAAAGGGAGCGAGAGTAAAATCAAGATCGCCGCGCCAATAGATATAGTCGAATGTGTTGGCCATATCCAATTCCTCCGTAAAATAATGTTATAACCCGTGTAGCTTAGCCAAGCGCACTTAGAACATACACCAGCGCGGAATTTAAGTATAGCCCCACGCTGTTTGTCGCAGCGCTGTCGGAGCTGTCGAGATATTGCTTTGCAGCGGGCGCATCGCTATCAAGCGCGGAGTCCGGCCCTGATACGAGCATGCCTTTTTGGGCTTC